>DATKCB010000664.1:0-3147 GCA_035513495.1 Planctomycetaceae bacterium
GTCGTACGTTTTGATCACCCCAACATATCGAACCGCATGGCGTCCGTCGAAACCGATGATGATTCTTCTTCCGAAGTCCCGACCGATGTGAACTCGATCGGACTCGTCGAGACCTCGTTCGCGGAATTGTTTTCTCCGCCGAACCCGCTGACGATGCGCGGAGGTAAACAGTTTGGCCCGGTCACGGTCGCCTATCAGACGTATGGAGAACTCTCTCCCGCGAAGGACAACGTGATCTTCATCTGTCACGCCCTGACCGGCGACATGCACGCCGCCGGCCGGATGCCCAAGCGAAAGAAACCGGGCTGGTGGGACGGATTCATCGGTCCGGGAAAACCGCTCGATACCGATCGCTACTTTGTAATCTGCGCGAACGTGCTCGGAGGATGTCAGGGGACGACCGGCCCGAACAGCATCAACCCTGAGACCGGCGAACCGTTCGGGATCGACTTTCCGTTTCTGACCGTCGAGGACATCGTGTCGGTTCATTCCGAACTGGTGCGGCATCTCGGGATCGAAAAACTGCTGGCCGTGATCGGAGGGAGCCTCGGCGGAATGCAGGTGCTCGACTGGGCGGTGCGGTATCCGGAGCAGGTCGCTTCGGCAATCGTCCTCGCCTCGGCGGCACGCTTGTCGGCGCAGGGGATCGCATTCAACGCCGTCGGGCGCCGCGCGATCTACGCCGATCCTCAATTCAAGGACGGCAAGTTTTACGGATGCGAGGAAGGTCCCCGGTTCGGACTGGCGCTGGCCCGGATGGTGGCGCACATCACCTACCTTTCGGAAGCGTCGATCGAACTGAAATTCGGCAGACGGTTGCAGCATCAGGAACGCCTTTCGCACGATCTGAAAACCGAGACGGAGTTTCAGATCGAAAGCTATCTGCACTATCAGGGGAAACGCTTCGTCGAACGGTTCGACGCGAACAGCTATCTGTACCTCACGCGGGCGATGGATTATTTCGATCTGGTCGACGGCCACGGCACGCTCGCGAACGCCCTGTCGACCACGAACGCCCGGTTTCTGGTCGTCTCGTACGACACCGACTGGCTGTTCCCGACTCAGCAAAGCAAGGCACTCGTCCACGCTCTGCTCGACAACCGCAAACAGGTGACGTACGCCGAACTCCCGAGTCCTTACGGCCACGATTCGTTCTTGATCGAACTGGATCAACTGGGTCAACTGGTGTCTCCGTTTCTGGAGAATGGTTTGAAGGAGGATGTAGGAAGTAGGAAGTAGGATTTAGCGTTCAGTTTAGAGTGTTCAGTGTTCAGGCCTTGCTCGTGGTTTGTGTGAGTCATCCCAGGTTTCTCCCTCTTGGTAAGGGGAGATTAACAGGGGGTTTCGGGGGCGGCCCCGCATTTTCTCACCTCTTCCGCGACGGACGAGGACGTCCATCTTACGGTTCCGATTCTGTTGCGCGCTCATGATTTGACCGTAACGCGGACATCCTTGTCCGCCGGGAAAAACTCGCATCTCTCGCCTCCTGCTTGTTTCACAACTCGGCTCTCTCGATTTCAAAAACTCCCGAGGATTTAGAACTTGAGCTTTTTGGAAGAGCTCAAGTTCTCAAGTTCTCAACTTCAGGCGAAACCCGAGAGTTTTGGACGGAAATAAAGTATATCGGGAAATATTTCGGAATCTGGTTTGTTTCATGATTGGGTGTTGCGCGGCGAGACAGCCGGGATCGGGGATCAGGGAACAGAATCGAAGCATCGATCGTTTTACTTTGAGCCTTAAACCTTCCACCTTGAACCCCTTTCTTTGTCATTGGGATTTTGACATTTGACGTTTTCCCTCCTCCGCTTGTTTCACACCTCTGGTCGTTTTTTTGACGTAAGTCCAATAAGTTTCGAACTTGACCTTTTCGGAGGATGTCAAGTTGTCAAGTTGTCAACTTCGGGCGAAACCCGCGAGTTTTCATCGGTTTCGGCTTGCTTTGGGAAATATTTCGGATTGTTTGTTGTTTCATAATTCGACGTTGCGCGACAGGGCCGCGAGGGATCGGGGATCGGGTGTCAGGGATCAGATCTTTTGACATTGAACCTTTGGAATTGGACATTTCTTTTTCTCCGCTTTCGACTTTCCGCTCTCCGCTTTGATGTGCTCTCTACCCATAGCGAGTTTGTTGCGCAACAAGGTTGCGGGGGGTCCGATGACAGTCTCCTTTTCTCTGGTCAGGAAATCCGGACTGTATTCGGCGGGTGAATTTTGGAGTGCTCCGGCTTGGCGGAGCTTTCTTTTTCATTCCGCGTTGTCAGATCTCTCGCCTCCGGAATGAAAAGGAAAGTGGTGCCGGGTCACCGCACTCCAAATCTTCCGGGCCGCATGCAAAGGAGATTCGGCGGGGGCGATCCGCCGAGGCGAGAGAGTTTGTCATCGAAGCAGCGTTGGGATCAAAATCCAGTTCTTTCGCTCCGCCGGTCTGATACAATGCCCAGTCGGGCATCCTCGCCCTGCTCAGTTCAACAGGTTTGATCCCCCATCCCTCCGCTGCGCGACGGGAGATAAATCACTATTCGTTATGCGTCAATCAAACAAAGGCTAACGAAATGCAGCACGACGACTGGACATCTGCAATAAACAGGCTCATGAACTCAGCCGACACAACGGCTGATGACTGGGATGCCTTGCTCCAAGAAACTGAAGCTGCTGCGAGATCTTCCGTTGGTGAGATCGAGGTTCAGCAGACGCTCGGACTATACGCCGACTTTCTTCGGGACAGCCAAAATCCAGAAGCAGCATCCCAACTCGACGTGCGAGTCGGTGATGATGCCGAAGAACAAATCCGATACTGGCATGCTGCGTCTGCCAATTCGCTGGCGTATGCTGCTCTCGATCATTTCAAGGCTGACGATAAGACACAGGCTGTTGCACTTGCCAAACGTGCGTTGTCTCACTTCGGTCACACCGCGGATAACCCGTTCCCCGTTTTCGAGACCCTCATTGCTCAGCTAAGATCACATCTGGAGAGCCAAACGAGAGGCGAATAACCAGACCCTGCAGCGAGGTAGGATCCGCTCCGCGACGGGTGGCTGGGGACGGACCGCGAAAAACGGGGTCGAAGACACAATAGACGTCGATCGCGGTCCGCCCCCGGACGTACGACAGCGGCGACCCGAGATCACTGGGGGCGATCCGCCGATG
>DATKCB010000665.1:0-4663 GCA_035513495.1 Planctomycetaceae bacterium
CTTATTCGGCATTGAGTGAAAGTTCGTCGAAGACTCCGTAGTTGCGGAATTTCGCGTAGCGGCGATCGATGAGCTGATCCTTGGGAATCGCCAGCAGATCCTTCAGCGCCTGCACGAGCGATCCTTTCAGCAGGGTGGCCATCTGGCGATGATCGCGATGCGCTCCGCCGAGCGGTTCGGGGACGATTTCGTCGATCACGCCCAGCTTCAGCAGATCCCGGCTGGTGAACTTCAGGGCGTTGGCTGCGTAGTTTATATGGGCAGGGGTTTTCGATTTCCACAGAATGCTCGCACACCCTTCGGGACTGATCACCGAATAGTAGGAATATTCCAGCACGGCGATATAATCGCCGATCCCGATCCCCAGTGCGCCTCCCGAACCTCCTTCGCCGATCACGACGCAGACGATGGGAGTGTTATACGTGGACATCTCGCGCAGGTTGTAGGCGATATTGTAGGCTTGGCCTCGCTCTTCGGCACCGATCCCGGGATAGGCTCCCGGTGTATCGATGAAGCAGACGATTGGAAGGCCGAACCGTGCCGCCATCTCCATCTTGGTGATCGCTTTGCGATACCCTTCGGGGTGGGCGCAGCCGTAATAACATTCTTCCCGCTCTTTGAGGTTGCGGCCTTTGTGCTGTCCGACGAACAGTACCTTGTATTCTTCGAGTTTGGCGAACCCGGTGAGGATCGCCCGATCGTCGCCGAACGAGCGGTCTCCATGCAATTCGATGAACTCGTCGAAGAGCAGTTCGATATAGTCAAGCGTTTGAGGACGGTTGGGATGCCGCGAGACCTTCACGATTTCCCCGGGACTGAGATGCTCGAACACCTCCCGCTTCATGCGGTTTAGTTCAACGCGCATATTGCGGATTGCCTCCCGGGTGTTGGGAGTCGGGTCGGTCTGCGATTCGAGATTCTCTAACTGCTTCTCGAGTTCGTAGATCGGTTTTTCAAAGACTAGTACGTGGGGAGAAGACATGCAAAAATCGCCTGCGGACAAATCCTGAAACACACACTGACCGGGGTCAAAGCGTATATCATTCACACCAATCGTCGAAAGATCAAATCACTTCGGGGAGTTCTTCCATCAATGGCAGATCGTCATCGTTGGAGGAATCAGAGTCCGACGACTTTTCGGCTCCCTTTTGAGGAGGCGGGGGCTGAACGGGCGCGGCTTGAACACCGGGTGGATTTCCGGTTGGCACGGGCGGCTGTCCGGCGAAAGGTGGAGCAGGTTGCATCGGCGGAACCCCTTGACCGGTTGGAGCCTGGCCGGGAGCGGGCGTTTGTCCCGGAGGGACTTCTCCCCACTGAGGATACCCCTGCGGGGGATAAGGGTACGGATACGGGTACGCGGGCATTTGAGCGCCTGGCTGCGGCTGATAAGGAGGATAATAACCGGGGGGATAGGCGTAGCCTGGCGGCGGGTATCCTTGCGGAGGCATCGATTGCGGCTGAGGTTGTTGAGCTTGCGGCTGAGTCGCCAGTTTCGGAACAGGACTCTTCTTTTGTCGCGGGGGGAGTGTGATCCCCGCAGCGGTTCGCTCGGCGTCCTTGCGGCTGTCGAGCACCTCCTCATAACTTTTGGCGTCTTTGGCCTTTTGTTCGGTATCCCTCCGCAGATTCAATTCGGTTGGATCTTCCTTGAAAAACTTCATCGATCGCACCGCTGAGGCAATCTCATTCATGTCGTGAAAACGATCTTTTTCTTTCTTGCTGAGCAGCTTCAGGACGAACTGGTCGTGTTCGGGAGTCACGTTGGGATTGTGAAATGACGGAGGCTGCGGCGTTTCCATAATGTGTTTGAGCAACAGATCGTTGGGAGTGCTCCCGGCGAACGGAGTTCTCCCCGTCAGGCACTCGTACAGGGTGATCCCGAGCGAGTACATGTCGGTTTGCGGCGACGGTTGTTTTTTCAGGATCGTTTCCGGTGCGATGTAAGTTCGCGTCCCCTGAATGGACTTCACTTTTCCGGAAACCATTTTCGCCAGCCCGGTTTTGAATTTGGTCGACAGCGAAAAGTCGATCATTCGGACGGTACCCGACGTGTTCATCAGAATGTTGTCGGGTTTGACGTCGCGATGCAGCCACCCATTTTCGTGCATGTACCCCAACGCGAGACAGACCTGTTCCAGCAACTTGCCGAAGTTGCCGTGCAACGCGCCGCGCTGATGTTTGAGCATCGTTTTCAGGTTGGGTGCGCGGAAATACTCCATCACGATGTACGCCGTTTTTTTCGTGAAGACCGAGTCCCGATACGTCACGCAATTCGGATGATTGAGTGACTGCATGACTTTCGCTTCGTGCTTCAGCGAATTGCGAATCTCAACCTCTTCCAGTTTTTCCGGAAGCACGAGCTTCATCGCGAGCGATTGATGACCGTCGGTGATCTCCCAGATCCGGCAAGATCCTCCCGTCGCGATCACCTCGATGAGTTCGTAGTTCCCGACCTTGTTGTCGACTTGTTCCGGTTCTTCCGCCACAGGCTCGCCTCGTTTGTTTCGCGTTTTCAGATGATGACGAACTCATTTCGACAAAGTGAATTACCTTCCCTGAGATGGCACCTTTGCCAGGAACAATTATAACGAATCTCGTTCGCGCCTGGTGGGAGAGTTCATTTTTTAACACGAAAAATGACAAAATCGGTCCGCGCGTCCCGATAATCGCGCGGGACGATTCCCGCAACCCGCTGAAACTGCGGAGAACGTCGAAATCCCCGTTCCGGAACGGACTCTCGCTCGTGCAGATGCTATAATTTCTTCCGTCCCGATTGAGTTTTCGACTGCGGATTCTCAGCGTTCGCTCCGGGTTTTTCCCATATCTCGCCAATCCCGATTCCTGCTCGCATGACCGAACTTCAACACTCACCATCCGGGAGCACGGGCAAGGGGGTCCTGTTGTGGCTGTGCGGTACGTTCTCGATGGGATGGTTTCTGAACACCATTCTCTCCGATTCGTCGCTGGCGGGAATGCTGATGAATCGGGACTCCTGGCGTACGCTCGTCTCGACTCTGACATCCGATTTTCATCTCGAACCGGCCGGTTTCTGGACGGCGAAACTGGGACCGCAGATCTTCGTCCTGACGGCGGTCTTTTCGCTCTCGGCTCTCGTGCTCGGGAGCTGGCTGCGTGCTCGGCGAACACTGTTCGTGTTCCGGGAATCACTGGGAGTGACCGGGAGAGCCTGGAAATGGTGGCTGACTCCCGCGCTGTGGGAACTGCTGCGGCTGGTCTCCGTTCTCGCCCATGTTCCGCGACTGGAAGAAATTCTGATCACCATGCTTCCGTTCTGGCTGGCGGTTTCGGTCGGCGGCTGGCTGGGAGGGCTGTTTCTCTGTGAAGTCAAGCCGCCACTTCCCGACTTGAAACTTCCTCGGGCGGGGCTGCCCAAAACCGTCTTTGCGGGAATGGTTGTGTTCGCAGCCGTTTTTTTCACCCTGAACTGGCGCTTGTATCAAGGGTTGCTCATCCCTCACGGCGACTCGGCGATGTACGAGGAGCATCTCTGGAATCTGACTCACGGCAAAGGTTTCCGAAGTTATCTGGATCAGGGATTGTTCCTCGGAGAACATATCCAGGTGATTCACGTTCTGCTGTTGCCGTTTCATGCGATCTGGCCGTCGCACCTGTTATTGGAACTGTGTGAAGCGATCGCCCTCGCCTCGTGTGCCTGGCCAGTGGCGCGGATGGCGCTGCGGCATACCGGCAACAAAAAAGCCGCGGCACTGCTGGGGCTGACAGCGCTGGTTTATTTCCCGCTGCACTTTCTGGAAATCTCCATCGATCTGAAGACGTTTCGTCCGATCTCGTTCGGTGTGCCTTTGATGCTGTGGACGCTCGAACGGGTCGAAGCGAAAGATTTCAAACGAGCGTTTTTCTGTCTGGCTCCGCTTACATTGATGGCCAAGGAAGACTTCGCCGCCGTCCTGGCACCGCTGGGAATCTGGATCGCGTGGCGCGCCTGGACACAAGAGCGGAATCGCTCCGACGTTCGCAAGGGGATTCTGTTTTCCGCCCTGGTCGCGCTGTATCTGGTGTTGGTCGTGAAGATCTTGATCCCCTGGTTTCGAGCCGGTGACGACGTCCACTACGCACGCTACTTCGGAAGCCTGGGATCGACTCCCGGTGACATCGTGCGGAGCATCTATCGGCAACCGATTGACGTATTCAACCGATTGTATTCCGAACGGACGCTGCTGTACGGGCTGATGTTGCTGGTTCCGTTGGGAGGTCTGCCGCTCTTGTCCCCCAGTCGATTGTGCGTCGGACTGCCGCTGTTTGGAGTCCTGTCCCTGATGCAACTGTCGGCACAAACAGGCACAGTCGCGACGGACATGCTGATCCCGTTCCATCACTTTCACGCTCCGCTCGTTCCGATCCTGTTCTGGGCTGCCTCGGCGGGACTCGGAAAGACGCTGCGCTTCGCGCATGTGTCACCCGAACGAAAAGCCGCCTTTGCGCTGGGAACCGGGCTGGCATGTGCCGCTCTGTTTTCGAACTCTCCGCTCGGAATCAAATTCTGGGATCCCCATTCGGAATTCTATTGGAAATCCTTATACGTTCCCGGCCGGAGAGCCGAACTGTTCCCGCAGGTTCTCTCCCAGATTCCCGAGTCGGCCCGCGTCGCATCGACCGACTTCGTGCATCCGCGCTTTACCCA
>DATKCB010000666.1:0-3731 GCA_035513495.1 Planctomycetaceae bacterium
TGTGGGACAACCGGGACGTCAGAACGATGTCCGAGCGGGAGATCACGCGGAAGCGGTTGCAGTACGGATATCTGTTTCAGGGAGCGGCTCTGTTTGACAGTTTCGACGTGTTCGAAAACGTCGCGTTCGGACTGCGGCAGAACACCGATCTCAGGGAATCCGCGATCCGGCAGGTGGTGATTCAGCGGCTGAACGAAGTCGGCCTGACGGAAAGCATTTGCCGCAAAAAACCTGCGGAACTGTCCGGCGGAATGAAAAAGCGGGTCGGCCTCGCCCGCGCGATGGCGCTCGATCCCCGGGTGATGTTCTACGACGAACCGACGACCGGCCTCGATCCGATCATGAGCGACGTGATCAACGAACTGATCATCCGCACGCGGGACCTGCGGCACGTCACGAGCATCGTCGTGACGCACGACATGAAAACCGTCCACCGCGTGGCCGATCGCGTCGTGATGTTCAACCCTCTGGCACGAATCGAACCCGACGAACCGCAAATCCTCTTCCGGGGAACAACCGACGAACTGTTCGATTGCGACGATCCCGAAGTGAGACAGTTCGTACGGGGCGAAGCCGGAGCGCGAATCGAAGAACTGAACGCCGCTTAGCGGGGTTAAAAGTTCAAAGTAACTGAATCCTGAATCCTGAATCCTGAATCCTGAATCCTGAATCCTGAATCCTGAATCCTCCAACGGACTTTTCGATGAACGAACGAAATCTTCACTTCTGGGTCGGTCTCTTTTGTATGATCGTGATGGTCATTATCGGCGGGATGGTGTTTCAGTTCGGGAAACTGGGACAGTACTTTCGTCCGACGTATGTCGTCTCGGTCCATTTCGAAGAGACGCCGGGACTGTTCGCGCCGTCACCCGTCCTCATGAACGGGATCGCGATCGGGTTCGTGCGGGAAGTAAAGCTCGACGAGAAACGGGGTGGCGTGCTGGTGCTGGTCGATATCGAAGAACAGTATAAAATCCGCAGCGATTCCGAGGTGCATTTGCGCAAATCGCTGCTGGGGGATTCTTCCCTCGAATTCACGCCGGGAGTCAATCCCGACTGGATCGAACCCGGCTCGCTGCTGGCCGGTTTTCCGCCGGTCGATCCCTTCGAAATCGTGAACGACATGCAGAGCGAAGTGACGAAAACGCTCCGGACGTTCAACGAAACGTCCCAGGAGTGGAGGACGGTCGCGGCTCAATTAAACTCGCTGCTGGATACCAACGAAGGGAATCTCGACCAGATCCTCGAATCCTCGGCCGTCGCGCTGACCGAGTTTACGGTGACGATGAAAAAAGCGAATCACACGCTCGGTGTGGCGGAAAGTCTGCTGGCGGATCCCGGGATCCAGGCGAATCTCAAACAGACGATCGCGGCGCTGCCGAAACTCGCCGACGAAACATCTCAGACAATCGCCGCCGTCAAAGTGACCGTCGAAAAAATCAACTCAGCCGCGGGCAAGATCGACGCCAATCTGGAAACCTTGAACGAAGCGACGCTCCCGCTCGCGAGGCAGAGCAAGTCGATCGTGATCCGCCTCGACAACACGCTGGCGAACCTGCAATCGCTCACGGGTGAACTCAACACCTTCGCCAAACTCGTCAACAAGGAAGAAGGCTCGCTGCAGATGTTCGCCTCCGATCCCGAACTGTACAACAACCTGAACCGCTCGGCGATGCAGTTCGCAGTCCTGTTGAAAAACGCCGAACCGCTGATGCGCGATCTGCGGATCTTCAGCGACAAGGTGGCCCGTCACCCCGAACTGATCGGAGTGAGCGGAGCGCTCAAGGGGAGCAGCGGAATCAAGGACGAAGAGGAATTCGAACAGAGTCCCGAAGAGCGAACGACGCGGCGTCCGGGAATCTTTCCCCGCTGAGGGTTCCGGCGAATTGAAGCGATCGGGAGTTTTTTCGTGGAATTCTTAAATCTGCCGTGAGAGAATGAGTTTGATCTCGTCTGAATGAGTGTCCCGACTGCGGCGATGCGAAACAGCCGTACTCACATCTCTCCCTCTTTCACAGGAACTCTCTCATGTCCCGATTGTTGATGTTGTTTGCCGCCGTCGCGTTTGCGACCCCCTGTCTGCTGCACGCTCAGGAAAAAGCCGCCGATGAAAAATCGGAGAGTGCTGAGAGTTCTCCGCAGGAAAAACTGAAAGCCGACCCCAACGATGCCGCCGCCTGGAATGCCTATCTTCGAGAAATCTTCCTGGGAGTCGATTCTCTGATCGTCGAGGAGAAGTTTGACGAAGCGGACCAACGAATTAAAACGGCCGAAGAATTCGTGTCCCCGCTCGAACCGACCGAACAATCCGCGAAAACGCTCAAATCGCGATTCGCACTGTATCAGCGTACGTATGGAACGAAAATCGAGGTCGCCCGCACTCCTCTGGACGAACTGCAACAGAAACTCGAAGCGAATCTCGACGATGCCACCGCCTTCAGCAGCGTCCTGTCGAAATACACGATGCAGATCAGCCCGATCGCCCGCACCGAACCCGAAAAAGCCGAAGCGCTGATCAACGACGCCAAAGAATACTTCGCGTCGCTGAAAGAAAAGAATCCTGATCACAAGGAGCTGGCCTCTCGGATCGCAGGAACCGACCGGACCTGGGCATCCTATGCCCGCTCGATCGAGACCGCGAAAAAACATCTCGCCCTCATCGGACAGGACTCACCGTCGATCGCTGCTGCGTCGCAAGCCTGGGCGAACGGAGATCCGCTCTCCGACAGCGACCTCCAGGGAAAAGTCGTGATGCTCGACTTCTGGGCGGTCTGGTGCGGACCGTGCATCGCGACGTTCCCCCACCTCCGCGAATGGAAAGCCAAGTACGGAAATGAAGGGTTTGAGATCGTCGGCATCACGAGCTATTATAATTACAAGTGGGACGAGAAAGCGAACAAAGCGGTCCGCGCGGGAAAAGACGATCCGAAAGTCACTCCAGAAGAAGAGCAGACGATGCTCAAGCATTTCGCCGAACTGCACAGTCTGACGCATCCGTTCGCGGTACAGGACGAGGACCGCACGCTCTCGAAGCACTTTGCCGTATCGGGAATTCCTACGGCGGCCGTTCTCGATCGCAAAGGAAAAATCCGTCTGATCCGCGTCGGCAGCGGAGACGCGAACGCGCGCGACATCGAACAGATGATTCAACAACTGCTGCGGGAATAACGAATCGTAAACCGGACACCTCTCGCGCCGGATGGGAACGAGTCTTCCCCTCCGGCGTTTTGAGGTTTCTCAGCGTTCATTTTTTGAGATGAGCTTTGTGACAGGCGGCACAAGCGGTCGTCAGTGTCTTGAACGAAGCGATCGAGGCAGCGTAGTCGTGGGCTTTCAAGGCGGCGAGCAGAGTTACACTTTCATCGCGGAGCGTTTGAGCGGCATCAGCCCAGACTTTATCGGGACAGCGATCGTCGTCCATCAGGAGGTATCCCGATTCGTTCAGCAGCGCGGCGTTGAGAAGCAGCGCGTCCCAGGCTTCCTCACCTGCCGGTTCTGCCTTGAGCGGTTTCGAGCGCCGCCTTGTGAGGCTTGACCAGTCCCGACATCATTTGCTTGACGGTCAGGACGCGCGTCGATTCCTGCTTCTGTCGAGCGTTGACGGAACCGTCAAACAGAACACCGACCGCGAGACCGAATCCGAGAATCAGCAAGGCAGCGAAAGCAAACGGCTGTTTCATCAATCCATTCCTTTGTTGCAAGACCAGTTGATCTGAACGTCGAGTTGTCCC
>DATKCB010000667.1:0-2473 GCA_035513495.1 Planctomycetaceae bacterium
CGGTCTATCTCTCGAGGTATCCGGACTCCCCTCAACCGACCGAGGAGATTGCCGAAGCGACCAAAGTTCCGGCACCCTATCTGAGCAAAGTGCTGCAAGCCATGGCGAAATCGGGGCTTGTGAAGTCTCATCGAGGCTTGCACGGAGGATTCAGCCTCGTCAAAGATCCGCAAGAACTGACGATTCTCGAAGTGGTGAATTCGGTTGACCCCATCAAAAGGATCAAAATCTGCCCGTTGGGGCTTGAATCGCATGGAGTGAATCTCTGTCCGCTCCACTTTCGTGTCGATCAGGCACTGGCGGAGGTGGAACGTGCCTTTGCTGCCACGACTCTGGCGGAAGTGCTTGCCGAACCGACGACCAGTGTTCCCCTCTGTAATTTTCCGATCAAACCGGGACATCCGTAGCCTGAATGGAAAGCGAACGCGGTTCGTGCTTCCGGTCCGGTTTTTGCGCACGCAGGTCGATCGTGCGAGAAGTTTCTGGTTTTTCCAGAGTTTTTGCTCTTGCCGGAAGCCGTTGCATTGCGGGTATTCGTGCGGGAACTCATCATGAGGCGAAGAGCATTGTGCGTCCGCGTGCGCCGCAGGGCGTTTCAATTTTTCGGCCTCGACCGGGGCCGCCCCTTCAGTCCCACCGATGATCCAGTCCCCCACCGATGATTCGCACAGTTCTTCTCGGATCGTGATCATCGCGATCGGGGTGATCGTCGCCGCCTATCTTGTCTGGTGGGGAACCGCTGGTTCGTCAAGCGACGCTCATCACAGCGATCGGGACGATCAGACGGAAACGATCGGCAAGCGACTCGAACCCCCGGAGCTGGAGACCCCTCCCCCTGCGTTTTACAGCACCTTGCCGTTTATCGCGCTCCTGGGATCGATCGCCGTCTTGCCTTTGTTTCGCAAGTCCAATCACTGGTGGGAATACAATCGAAACCGATTTCTGGTCGCAGCTTCGCTCGCCCTGCTCACTCTGGCCTATTACTCCTTCCTGTACGGACACGGCGTTCACGATCACTTCACCCACGGATCTCACAGCCGCGCCGGTTTCGATGCCGCAGTGACCGTGTTCAAAAACGCGATCCTCGTCGAATACATTCCGTTCATCGCGCTGTTGTTCAGCCTGTACGTGATCAGCGGGGGAATTCACATCGGCGGGCATCTGGCCGGCAAACCGAAACTCAACGCCGGAATCATCGCCTTGGGTGGACTGATGGCGAGTTTCATCGGAACGACCGGTGCCGCGATGCTTCTGATTCGGCCGTTGATCCGCGCGAACGAAAAGCGAAAATACGTCTCCCACACGATCGTGTTCTTCATTTTCGTCGTCTGCAACACGGGCGGATGTCTGCTCCCGATCGGCGACCCTCCGTTGTTTCTCGGATATCTGCGCGGGGTCGATTTTTTGTGGACGCTGAATCTGTGGCCGATGTGGCTCACGATGAACCTCACTCTGGTTACAATTTATTTTGTCTACGATGTGTACAAGTATCGTAAAGAGTCGAAGCCGCTCGACAAATTGAGCGAGGAGAATCCCGATCCCCTGACGATCGAAGGAGGACTCAATTTTGTCTGGCTGCTGGGAGTGATTTTCTGCGTCGCTTTGCTGGATCCCTCTCGCGCAGTGCCTGGAACCGAATGGAAACCGCCGATGTTTCTCCGCGAAGTTCTGATGCTGATCCTGACGGCCCTCTCGCTGTTGTTGACCTCGCAGAGCGTCCGCCACAAGAATCTGTTCAACTTCGCTGCGATTATCGAAGTCGCAGTGCTGTTTATCGGCATCTTTATCTGCATGCAGCCGCCGATCCAGATTCTCAACGAGTACGGACCGGAACTGGGATTCAACGTCGCCTGGAAATTTTTCTGGGGGACGGGCGCGCTCTCCAGCTTTCTGGACAACGCGCCGACGTACGTGGTCTTCTTCGAAACCGCGAAAACGGTGGCCGTTCCCGACTCGGTCCTCGTCGCCGGCGTCACGCAAATACATCTGGTGGCGATCAGCCTGGGAGCCGTCTTCATGGGGTCGATGACCTACATCGGCAACGGACCGAACTTCATGGTCAAGGCAATCGCCGAAAAGAACAACATCCGCATGCCGAGCTTTTTCGGATACATCGTCTTCAGCGTGATGTTCGTGCTGCCGGTCTGCGTACTCGTCTCGGCGATCTTTCTGCGCGAGTAAGAGTGTCTGGTTTTTAGCAGTCTTCGTTTGGCAACCATTGTTGAGTTCGGATATGGTAGGGTGATCGCCTCCTGTTGGACGATCTCTCATGCCCGAAATCCCCGCGACGCTGCCGCCCGAACGGAAACCGTCGATTCTCGTCACGCTGCTCCGCCCGAAGGTGGCGATTCCGCTGTCGCTGCTGGTGCTGTTACTGCTCTCTCCGCTGATCATTCGGGGTTGGTTCCTGCGGGACGTTCCCGACATCCCCGAACCGTTCGATCCCGAACCGCTGCTCTCGCTGGAGGTTCGC
>DATKCB010000668.1:0-11129 GCA_035513495.1 Planctomycetaceae bacterium
GCTCTGCGGATCGCCCCGACGAGCGAATTGGCCCGGATGTCCGAACAACAGGCCCAACCCCGAACTCCGGGCTACAGTCTGTCGGGATTGAGCCGCTGAAGTAAGAAAGTCGTACGTCAGGCTCTCACCTGACAAAGATGAAAGCCCCAAACCTGGCTCTCGGCGTTCCGTTTCCTGCCCGCGATTGTCCCGCAAGGACAATCTGGAAACGGAACGCCAGACCGGTTTTTTTTTCGAGTGACGAAACTATTCGCTTTAATGAATGGATTCGCTAGGCTGAAACATTTGTCGCACGGTTTCATTTTCAACCGATGACATCAATGTCTTCAATGCATCGAAACTGGCCTGAAGCCCTCTTTATTGTGCTTGTAATGCTCGCACCGATTGGTGTCGCAACTGTGAAATCATCGGGCACGGTTCTCAGTTTTCTGGGAGATCTCTGTTTTGGGATGATCGTTGGTTTTATAGTTTGGGTGGCGTCGGTTTGGATCGCTTGCAAAATTCACGATCGCAAGCAACGTCAGAACTCGGGTGATTAGCCATATTCGGAATCCCTGGATGAGTAATAGCGTGATCCAAGAATACTCGCGTGTTCCTCTCGTGAGTTAGTATTTCATCTTGCCCGAGCAGATCGGAAACCTGTTTAACGAAAAATGCACTTCACGACAATTGGTCGAAACTCCGTGAATCCACCCAACAATGTCCACCCCAAACTTATCGGGATTTTGGGGTATCTGATGCTCGTGACGACAGCGATCGTTTTTACCTACGTTTACGTTTCGCCGCTGGATTTGTCTACGGCCGAAGAGTCCATTCTCGTTCGCATCACGCCGCTGGGATTCACGCAATTACTGATCCGTAACAAGTTTGCATTTCGCGGAATTTCGTTGATTTCGATCATGTTTTCGGTGGGTTTTCTGATGTACGTTTATTGTCACCGTGAGAAAAGAAAGCAATATCGATTGTGGCCGATGGGACTGTTCTGTCTTTGTGCTTGTATATCGTACTTGTGGCTCGTAATCACCATGAATCACTGAGTTCTTACCAGTATGAATCCCTCCGATCGACTCGATCCCAGACTCCTCACAATCCTGGCTTATCTGACGATCACGACGACCGCTTGTGTGGTCGCATTCCACTACCTGCAAGCCATCCCGCTGCAAGACGCCGCTCGTCGTGCGGCGGGGAAACCATCGAGTTCTTTTGTCAGCATTGATGTCATTCTGAGCTTCCTTCCAGTCCTGCATCTGCTGTCGTTGGTTCTCTGTTTCAGTCTGCTCGCGTTTCTTGTCTATGCCTATCGCGTCCGTGCGAGTCAAGTTCCCGGTAGAATGTGGCCGCTTGGGTTGGCCTGTCTTTGTCTGGGTTTTGGGTTGTTGATTTCGCTGTTCGTTGCGGGTTAATCGTCGAGTTGGGGGAGTGAAGACTCGCTCTTCCAATGAATCCCGTTAAAACACCGCTCATTCTTTACTTGCTCCTTCAACCTTCTAGAATGGTTAACGTGAGTGACAGGCTGCTGATTGAATCAAAGGGAAAGACCATCAATGAGATTTGTGAGTGGAGGGCAGACGGGGATCGATCGCGGGATGCTTGATGCCTGTCTGGAGAAAGGGTTCGCCTGCGGGGGCTGGTGTCCCGAGGGGCGGCTGGCTGAGGACGGGCCGATCGACGAAAAGTATCCGCTCAAGGTGCTGCCCAATGCGGGGTATCCCGAACGGACCCGCGAGAACGTGATCGACAGCGACGCCACGCTGATCTTCTTCAACGGCGAGTTGGCAGGCGGGACGAAGAAATCGAAGACGCTGGCGCGAAGTCTGGGGAAGCCGTACCTGATGCTCGATTTTTCCGAGACCGATCTCGAATCGGCCGTCGATCTGGCGTACGAATCAATCAAGGAACAGGGGCTGCAGAAAATCAACTTCTCCGGCCCCCGCGCGAGCAACTGGCCCGAAGCGCACGAGATCGCGTACGAATTCACCTCGCGCTTGATCGATCGCTTTCGCGGGAAAGCGTGAGGGGTGTAAGAGTTAAACAGTACAAGTGCGGAAGCGTGAAAATCAGGACACGGAAAATGCGATCGACGGGACTTCGGTGTCGAGTCCGACGGCGTCCCGCAGTTGGGTGACCTTGTCGGTCGCTTCCCACTGGAAGTCGGGATCGTTGCGGCCGAAGTGTCCGCCCCACGCGGTCTTGCGGTAGATCGGGCGACGCAGTTTCAGTTCATTGATGATCCCCCGCGGAGTGAGCGGGAAGATCTCGCGAATCGCGGCGACGATCTTTTCTTCGTCGGCAGTACCGGTGCCAAACGTATTGACCAGAATACTGACCGGCTCAGCGACTCCGATCGCGTACGCGAGCTGCACTTCGCATTCGGAGGCAAGTCCAGCGGCGACGATGTTCTTCGCGATGTAGCGTGCCATGTAAGCGGCCGAGCGGTCCACTTTCGTGGGATCCTTTCCGCTGAAAGCACCGCCGCCGTGACGGCCCCAGCCGCCGTAGGTATCGACGATGATCTTGCGACCGGTCAAACCGCAGTCCCCGTGCGGACCGCCGATCACGAACTTGCCGGTCGGGTTGATGTGATAGATCGTCTCGTCGCTCAGCATCTGTTCGGGGACGGAGGGTCTGATGACGTTTTCGATGACGTATTCTCTGATTTCATCCTGCGTCACATGTTCGGCGTGCTGCGTCGAAACGACGACGGCGGGAATGGAGATCGGAGTGAAGCCGTCGTACTCTACCGTCACCTGGCTTTTGCTGTCAGGACGGAGCCAGTCGACGTCGTTGGTTTTGCGGACTTCTGTGAGCCGGTTCAGAATACGGTGCGCGAGAGCGATCGGAACCGGCATGAATTCCTGGGTCTGACTGCTGGCATATCCGAACATCAACCCCTGGTCGCCGGCTCCGTCTTTGTCGACACCGAGAGCGATATCGGCACTTTGCGAATGCAGATAGTTCTCGATCCGGCAGGTGTCGGCGTTGAAGCCGATGTCGTCACTGGTGTAGCCGATGTCCCGCACGACGTCGCGGGCAACCTGCTCGAAATCGACCTTGGCTCGATCGTCCAGGCGAATCTCTCCGGCGAGCACGATCAGGTCGGTCGTGCAGAGCGTTTCGCAGGCGACGCGGGCCTGGGGATCCTGGGTGAAAATCGCATCGAGCACGCCGTCGGAAATCTGGTCGCTGACCTTGTCGGGATGCCCCTGACTGACCGATTCGCTTGTGAACAGATATTGTGCCATGAAATTCGTGTCCTGCTGTGGCTCGAAAAAAGCTCGTCCTGTGGTTCGTCCCACACCTGGGAAAATCCGATCCGAGCGAAGATGTCGATCTCAAAATTCAAGTTCGAGATTTTATGACAGTCCGTCCCGAGCCACAACCGATCAAGCCGCTTTAAGGTCAGATCGATCCGGTTTTTTCGGTATCAGAACACCGTCGCCCAGCGTTGCCGCGAGCAGATCGACCGTTCTGCGAGTCGCACCCTGCTGAGGCAGAACCAGCTTGCGGGCTCTTTCTCCGAGCAGGACGCGCGCTTCCCGAACCGAAAGCAGTGAGTAAACAGTGTTCGTCAGGTCCTTGTGGGAACTGACCACCCGCACGGCATCACCCGCCGATAAAATCGCCACGACTTCCTGAAAATTCCAGGTGTTCGGGCCGAGGACGACCGCTGCACCGTAAGCGGCGGGTTCGATCATGTTCTGCCCGCCTCGATTGGTCAGGCTGCCGCCGACGAATGCGACGTCGGCCAGACCCCAGCAGGCTCCGAGTTCTCCCAGTGTATCGAGCAGCAGGATCGCCTGTCCCCGCGAGTCGGAAGCAGGGCGGCCAGTCGAACGGCAGACGAGTGGAAGTCTGCGTTGCGCAACGAGGTGCGCGACCTCGTCGAATCGTTCCGGGTGCCGCGGGACGAGGATCAATCGCAACTCCGGAAAGATCGGCTTCAGTTCTTCGTACGTTGCCAGCGCGTAAGACTCTTCCGGAGACTGAGTGCTTCCCGCGATCAAGACCAGTTCGTCGTCCGCGATGCCGAAGTAGCGGCGCAGTTCCTGTGTCTTCGGATTGTTTCGATCGGTTTCGACCTGATCGAATTTGATCGAACCGGTGTGCTGGACTGAATCGGGAGTTGCGCCCAAATCCCAGAATCGCAGTGCATACTCCTCCGACTGGACGGCAATTGTCTGGAACCGAGTCAGCAGCCGCGCCACCAGCGAACGGATTCGCCGGTATCCACGATGCGATTTGGCGCTCAGGCGTCCGTTGATGATGGCCAGCGGGATCTTTCTGCGATGGGCTTCTCGAATGAAGTTCGGCCACAGTTCCAGTTCGACCAGGACCATCAGATCGGGGCGCACCCGTTTGAGCGCCTTTCGCACGCTCCACGAAAAATCGAGCGGAAAATAAGCGATTTGGCATTGTGGAAATTTCTCGCGCGCGACGGCGTGTCCGGTTTGCGTCGTGGTTGAAATGACGACCTCGCAGACGGAGCCTTGCCGTTCGAGTTCCTTCAATACCGGTTCGAGCAGCAGGACTTCACCGACGCTGACGGCATGAAACCAGAGGACGGGTTTCTCGGAGGTTCGTCTGGGGAGCAGTCCGAAGAACTTCTGGCTCCAACCCTCGCGATACTTCCCCTGAAAAATACAGCGATAAAGCAGAATGGGAAACGTGAGTGTGAGCAAACCCAGATAAAACAGATTGATCAACAGCGATACCAGCATCTTCGTCCTCCTTGACGAATCAGTGCTTCCTGCGGGGAAGTATAGGAGCTTAAGGTGGAAGAGTGGAAGGTGAATCTTCCCCTAGTAGTTATACCCTGCTCCGACTGAGCTTGTTCCGTATTTCACAGATTTCTCACATTTCGCAATCGCCTCAGACCTGTCCGCAGCATTTTTTGTATTTTTTCCCACTGCCGCAGGGGCAGAGGTCGTTTCGACCGACTTTGGGACCGACATTTTTGATCGGTTCGACAACGTCCTTGCTCGAACCAGGCTCGGGGAGCCGGGTTTGCTGCCTCATTTGCCGTTCGACCGCCGCGCGACCGTCCTCGTGTTCGACCGACGTGATCCGCCACAGCGAACCGACGAAGTCGGGGCTTTGGCGGTCCATGCGAAAGATCGCCCCCGTCACCTGATTTCCGATGCGATTCCAGACACCCTTGAAGGCCCGGCGGCCTTCGCGTTTGTATTCGACTTTGGGGTCTTTCTGGGCGTACCCGACCAGACCGATTCCCGACCGCAGATGGTCCATGTAATAGAGGTGTTCTTTCCAGGCAGTATCGACGACTTCGAGAATCAGCGATCGTTCTGCCTGACGCAGTTCGGGACGGAACTTCGCCTGATAGACATCGTTAATTCGAATCCGGGTCTGATCGCGGTTGAGGTTGCGGAGTTTTTCCGCATCGAGATTGCCTCCGAACTGGGAGTGCGACCAGTCGACCAGTTCCTGGCGTTGTTGTTCGGTCGCGAGGGTTTTTTCGTCGGTGAAGATCGCGTCGAGTCGTTCGTCCAGTTCAGAAATCGCCAATCCTTTGGCGAAGTATGCCTGACTCAGCTCGCGGAGAATCTGGGCCATCTCGGCGCGAGGTTTAGTCGAGTGCGCGGCAGGATCGAGTTCGGCGTCAAACCGGTGGTTCGCCCAGCGGATCAGGCCTTCGCGATCGTTATATCCTCCCGTTTGTTCGCTCATAAAGCGATTCATTCCGACCGAGACCGGGAATTCGGTCTCTTTTTCTTCGTAGAATCGCGCAAGATCGGCTCGAATCGCTGCAAGCGCCGCATCGGCGGAGTCGGTTTTTTCAAAGTCCTCCGGCTTCATGACGAGAGCAAACTGCTGTTCGAGCCAGGCGCAGAGCGAACGTCTGCCGTAGTCTTCCTGCATGAAGAATCCGACGTCGGACAGATCCAGCCGGGCGACCGCTTCTTTCGCACGCTCGAACAGGTACATCTGCAGTTCGTCGCGTCCGATCTTTTTCAGTTCTTTGTCGCTGGTGTTGAGCGCGAAGGCACTGTTGGCCCACTTCGAAAGTGCGAGCCAGTTCCATTCTCGTTCGTCTTCGACATCTTCGGGCAGATTCGTTTCGATCTGGTCGGAGATGTGATCTTCGGCTTGCGATTCGGCTTCTTCACGTATGTACTCTTCGAGTTGCTCCTGATCCATTCCCTTCAGCGTATCCGGCTTCAGAAACAGCCCGAGCCGGTGTTCGGCCCAGGCAACGATCGTCTCCCGGGAATAGGCAGGATCGAGAAATTCGGGAACCCGCACTTCGAGTTGCTCGTCGATCATCGTTTCGATCAAGATGCGGCAGTCGCCTCCGTCGAGGATCCGCTGGCGGTAGGAATAGATCTGTTTCCGCTGCTCGTCCATGACCTCGTCGTATTCGAGCAGATTTTTTCGTACGTCGAAGTGATATTCTTCCCGCTTTTTCTGCGCCCCTTCGATCCGGCGGGTCAGCATGCGGCTTTCCATCGGTTCGTCGTCTTCGAGCCGGAACAGGTCCATCATTCTCTGCATGCGTTCGCCGCCGAACATCCGCAGCAGCGGATCGTCCATCGCGAGGAAGAACCGGCTCGAACCGGGGTCTCCCTGACGTCCCGCACGCCCGCGAAGCTGCAGGTCGATCCGCCGCGAGTCGTGACGTTCGGTTCCGATCACGTGCAAGCCGCCGAGTTCGGCGACTTTTCTCCCCTCGGTTTTCATGCCGTGTTCTTCGGCGATCCGATCGGTGGTTTCGTCCCATTCCGATTTCGGAACTTCGAGTCTCGACGTGTATTTTTCCGACAGCTTTTGCCAGGTGAGGAATTCCGGATTTCCTCCGAGAATGATGTCCGTTCCTCGTCCCGCCATATTGGTGGCGATTGTGACCGCGCCTTCCCGACCGGCCTGGGCGATGATTTCCGCTTCCCGCTCGTGGTATTTGGCGTTCAGAACGTTGTGCTGGATGCCGTACTTCTTGAGCCTGTTGCTGAGCAGTTCCGATTTTTCGATCGAGGTCGTTCCGACGAGAACGGGGCGGCCCGTTTCGTTGACTTCACGAATCTCTTTCACGACGGCAGTCCATTTCGCTTTTTCGTCGCGATAAATCTTGTCGGGGAAATTGACTCGCTTCATGAACCGATTCGTGGGTACGGCGACGACATCGAGACCGTAGATTTTCAGAAATTCGCCCGCTTCGGTCATTGCGGTCCCGGTCATACCGCCGAGCTTCTTGTAGAGCTTGAAGAAGTTCTGCAAAGTGATCGTCGCGAGCGTTTGAGACTCGGCCTTGACTTTCAGTCCTTCTTTCGACTGAACCGCCTGATGCAGGCCGTCGCTCCACTGACGGCCTTCCATTTTTCGGCCGGTGAACTCGTCGACGATAATCACGTCCCCCTTTTCGACAACGTAGTTCACATCTTTCTTGTAAAGATGATGTGCTTTGAGCGCGTTATCGAGCAGATGCGGCCATTCCATGTTTCCCGCGGTGTAGAAACTTTCGACGCCAGCGAGTTGTTCGGCTCGTCGAATTCCCTCTTCGGTCAGGTGGCAGGAGTGTTCTTTTTCTTTGACCTCAAAGTCGACGCCCGCTTTCAACTGCCGCGCGATGGAATCGGCTCGCGGATATTTCGAGAGGTCGTCCTCGGCAGGACCGGAAATGATCAACGGCGTCCGCGCTTCGTCGATCAGAATATTATCGATTTCGTCGATCAGCGCGAAGTCGAGCGGTCCCTGGACCTGCATGTCGGCACGGGGCTTCATATTGTCGCGAAGGTAGTCGAACCCGAACTCGTTGTTCGTTCCGTAGGTGATATCCGACGCGTAGGCTTTTTTCCGCAGAGGCGGATCCATATTGGATTGAATGGCACCGACGGTCAGCCCCAGTCCCTGATAAATCGCGCCCATCCATTCCATATCGCGCTGGGCGAGATAATCGTTGACGGTAATCACGTGAACGTGTCCGGCAAGCGCGTTGAGCACGGTGGGAAGCGTGGCGACGAGCGTTTTTCCTTCCCCGGTCACCATTTCGGCGATCATCCCCTGGTGCAGGATGTAGCCTCCGACCATCTGCACGTCGTAATGCCGCATCTTGAGGAATCGCCGCCCCGCTTCGCGCGTCGCCGCGAACACCTCGGGAACCAGATCGTCGAGCGTCTCCCCCTGTCGCAGCCGCGCGCGAAACTTTGCCGCCGACTGCTTCAGCTCCTCATTCGACAGCTTTTCAAATTCGGGCTCGAGGGAGTTGATTTTGTCGAGCGTCGAGCCGGGAAGAACTTTTGCATTCCCCTGCTTATCGCGTTCGTAGCCTAATTGTTTGATCCGCCGCTCGTTCGATGAACCAAACAGACGAGTGATCAATCGTTCGAACCCGGCAATGAGTCCGTTGAAAAAATCACCCACTTTTGCCAGAAAATCCATGTCGTTGCCTGCGAGGAGATCCCCGTCCTTGAAAATTCGCGAAGCGCGATCGCGCTCCATGGAATACAGATGTCAGTTTGGCAGTCGAGAACTTCCGCGCCTGAAATACTTGGCGCGCGAGGCATCCCGACCGAAAGTCTTGGAATCGACGTAAGTGACGAATTCCCAGAAGTTTATTTTTTGAGGTCAGATCGGTCAATGGCGGCGGAAGCGGCAGTTTTCCCGTCAGAGTTGAGACCGGCCAGCTAGAATCGCAATCCACGTGCCATTTCTCTCCTCATTCGAGCAATTCCCGGCTGAAATCATTCCACACAGCGATTGCAATCGCTCCGCTTGTCCACTGGTTGCGTCAGGTCCGCGGAGCTGCTCGCAGGCAGTATTCGTCGCTGCTCTCGATTCTGTTTTCGCTCGGTTTGTGCTTTTCGATCGGCAGCCTTGTCCAGCCGATCCAACCATTCTCGTGAAAGAGGCTATTCACGCGTGAGAGGCCCGCGATTTCAGTCGTTCGCAAAAGAGATCGAGTAACGCACGGGCTTCGTCGTGCGAGTACAGATGCTGGTCGCAATTCATGTTGATCGAGAGTTCGTTGGCATAGATGCAGGCGGTGACCGCAAGTCGGGTCCCCTCGCGGACCGGTGCGACTCCACCGAGCCAGTCCAGCACAATGTTTCCGGCAATGCACTTGCCGCGGTGCATGGGAAAGGCGGCCGAAAAATTTTTGTGCATCTCACCCACGTTGGCCAGGATCGACGTCGCGAACGGATCGCGGCGATTGAGCAGCAACGGCAACAATCCGGGAACTTTTCGCATCAGCTTCAGGACCGAGAGCGACCAGTTGCCTAATCGCTGATTGAGAGTTCGCGTCGTCTGTTCGGAAATGCTTTCCAGCAGTTTTTCCTCATCGTTGCAGAAATCCGGTTGCCTCGGCAGGAACATGAAACTCACCATGTTGCAACTGGGGAGCCCGTCGAACTTCGGGGGGCGCATGTTGATCGGCATCCCGATCCGCAGCCATTCGGACTCGATCAGCGCCTGGTGCTGTACGTTCCAATCGCGCAGCGTGAGAAACATCTCACGCAGCAACACGTCGTTCAAGCTGGTGCCGGTCTGTTTGGCGAGGTTGCGAAGTCCTCGAAAGACGGAACGTTCCAGGATCTCCGTCAAAAAACTCGAACGATCGATCGAATGCGACGGCGGTTCGCCGGGTGCTGCTAGCAGCATAGTTTTACGTCCCACCAGGCGCCGGAATTTATGGATGACTTTTACGACCGAACGTTTCTGCTTCGGTTGATCTTTCGAACGTTCGAAAATCTCACCCCGCCGGAATAACAACTCGGTCGAGAGGTCGTGCAATCGAGGCTGCTCTGCATCCGGTTCGGCGGTCTGCTGCCCGTAGAACGCCAGGATGTCGCCGATGAATTGAGTCGCCCCGATTCCGTCGCAGCAGGCGTGATGAAACTCGAACGTGATTTCGGTCCGCTCCCCCGCTGGTCTCACCCAGATTCGAATACCCGGCTCGCGATTCAGATTGAGATGATCGGGGCACAGCGGTGGTCCGCCGGGTTCCATCGACCAGTCGATCGGGAGTTTCTCTCGTTCGCTTTCGACCCACCTGAGACGACCCAGCGAACGCCGCACAATCGCTCGGGAGAGCGGATGACGCTCGCACGCGGAACGCACGCTCTGTTCGAACTCCGCACGACGCAGTTCGCCCGTCACGACGGCCTTCAAGAAAAACGCCATCGGATACTGCGGAGTGTCGACGGAGTACATGTAGTACTCGAAATCCGACAGCCGGAGCGGAAAGATTGTCTCGGAATTCAACGACACGCTTTGTGCTTTCCGTCTGTAATCTGGAGCCGATCAAACAATGCGGAAAAGACCGAGAAGAAAGTCAGAAGCACTACGATCGGAGAGACATCCTCCCGGGAGTACGACAACCCTCGTTGAATCGGTCGGATCCGATTGATAACATACTAAATCATACGCCCCGAATAATCGATCCGATTGGAATTCTCGACGCGACTTCAGAATCATCCGATGTCGAAGCCGGGAGCCTCCCCAAACGAAAGATCGGCACCCTGATGGACGTTCATCCTATCTATCCCCTGACGCCGGTGTGACTGATGCAATTGACCGAATCGTTTTCAATGCTGATTCATATGAAATCCTGTCTGGTATTGCTGATCGCGATCCTGTGCGCGGCCTCTGCCGAGGCCCTCGAACCGTGTCGCATCCAGATCGTCGACGAAAGCAACGGCTGGCCGGTGCCTCTCGTCGAATTGAGGACGACCCACAACGTGCGGTTCGTTTCCGACAATGCGGGTGTGATTGCGTTCGATCTGCCGGAACTGATGAACGTCGAAACGTGGCTCAGCGTCGAAGGTCATGGATACAATGCCAAGCCGGACGGATTCGGTTTCGAAGGCGTTCGCGTCGTTCCCCGCCCCGGTGAAAAACTGACGATCAAAGTCCGCAGGAAACTCCCCGCCAAGCGACTCGGTCGCATCACCGGCGGAGGATTGTTCGCCGAAAGCCAGAAGCTGGGTGAAGAAACCGACTGGACCGAACAACGAATTCTCGGCTGCGACAGCGTCCAGAACGCCGTTCACAACGGCAAACTGTTCTGGGGCTGGGGCGACACCGTGTTGCCGAATTATCCGCTCGGCCGGTTCCACATGCTGGGAGCGACGACCGGACTTCAACCGCTCAAGTCGTTCGAGCCGCCGGTTCGTTTG
>DATKCB010000669.1:0-6198 GCA_035513495.1 Planctomycetaceae bacterium
CCCCAGGGCCGCTAAGGTCATCGCCCAGGCGATCGCAAACAAGATCAGGAGTTCCTGAGCGTGAGCCATCCATCGAACGATCTTCGGTAATACGAATCGCATCAAGAGCCAAATTCCCACCAGCAGGAGCGCACCCTTCCCCACTATCGTGAACGCGCTGAACAATGGGAGACCCTCCTGCACACCGCCAACTGCCGACATACCGATCATCACGAGCACCACGACAATGTCCTGAACGATCAGAAATCCGACGGCCACCCGACCGTGCAGGGAGTCGATCTCCCGCTTATCGGAAAGCAGTTTTACGATGATGATCGTGCTCGAAAAAGTCAGCGCCGTCGCAACGTAGAGCGAGGGGATCGCCGCCAGGCCCAGGATCAGGCAGAGCAAAAAGCCGACCACCGATGTGAACAACACCTGCCCTAACCCCGTCGCGAGTGCGACCGGTCCCATGCTGCGAATGACTTGCATGTCCAATCGCAGACCGACCAGGAAGAGCAAGATTGCGATTCCCATCCGTGCCAGGAGTTCAATCTGTCCGCCTGCGGTGGCGATTCCTAAAAATGCAGGGCCTACAAAAATTCCCACAGCGATGAACGTCACGATCAAGGGTTGTCGCAGCAACTGCCCGATCGCCCCAGTGCCGGCAGCAATCGCCAGTATGACGGCAAACTCGTAGAACTGATTTTCCAAGGGACCACTTCTCCTTCGGCAAGCAGATGCTCGATCGCTACTAAAAATTAATACCCGGGAATTCGTTGCGACCGATATCATCGACGCAGGATGCGGCAGGAGCGGAGTATAACGACTCGAACGAGATGGCTGAAGTCTTGCATCTCGCTAAATAAAATGCCGGAGAAGCGCTCGCACGAATAATGCTTTCTGAAATCCCTATCAGTTGAACTCGAGTCGTGCGGAACACGCGGGTACTCACGAAACGTATCGTTCACGCTCGCGACAGACAGTTCTCGGCTCTTAACAGTCGTTGCAATCGGAACAATAGACTCGATCGGCGCGCCGGGTACGACCCCAAATTCGGGAGCAGTCCGCATGACGCTATACCGGAAAGAAACTCTGTGGGCTTCCGGCAGGATCAGCCGATGTCTTGAGGGATGGGTCAGTCGGGGGCTTATTCCCTAGGGGATTGGTCTCGATACCAGACTTTCCTGTCAAACTTTTGAGCGATGATCTGCCGACATTTTGAACAACGTAACGAGTCGTCCGATATCGCTTAAGTCTTTTGATGCCAATGTTTTGAGAAAATCAGACGGGGTTCCCGATGCCGCATTTCCTCCACTCGAAGGAAACGGGGCACCCGAGAACCGACCTGAATCTATAATGTTGCCGCCGGGTTTCTTTCGAATGGAACCGATCGAATTTCCGGTTGTTGCGATGTTGCGTTTCAACCGTCTGAGGGGGGACAGTAGGAACGGAATCGCTCCTTAATCTGGTGAGATTGCGAACGAATCACAATTTCTCCGAGTTCGTTCATTTGAGGAGGTCAACACCATGGCCAGAAGCGACTCCTTACTCAGGCTGCATTCAAAACTGAAAGCAAAACGAGACGAATTGAGGGACACGTTATCGCAGGAAATCGAATTGGGGCAGCGTCCGCGCGATGTCGGAGACATCGGTGACGATGCGCTCGACGACAATGAAAAAGAACTGAACTCTCAGTTGGTCGCTTTCGAAAGCCGCGAACTGGCTCAGGTCGAGCGGGCGTTGGCGATGATTCGAGAGGGACGCTACGGCGACTGCGACATCTGTCACAAGAAAATACCGATTGCCAGGCTCAATGCCTTGCCGTTCACTCCGTTTTGTGTGAAGTGTCAGGAAAAAATCGAACTCAGCGGCCAGCACCCGAGCGAGTATGACTCGGATTGGGAACACGCCTACGAGTACGAAGGACGAATGAATCAGTCGGAGATTACGATCGCCGATCTCGATCAATGATCCCGACAAATCGCGTAGACAAGTTTTGATTTTGACAACTGGTTCCGGGCAGGGAAGCCGACATGATGCCGAGGGAGGGCACGAATTACGCCGCACGAATCGCAAGGAACAGACCTCCTTCGATTCGAGACGAGAGACTTCATGACGCACCGTGCCCATTCTTTGACATACACCTTTCTGATCCTCTCCGCAGGTGTCGTGCTGGGATTGGCGATCGAAGGCTGGCCGGTCGACCGGACGGTTCAGGCACGCCATCTGGACCCCTCCGAAGCCGAACGGATGTATTCCGAACTCGAAGTTGGCAGCGAGACGATCACCGAACTCGGTCGCGTCATGTCGAGAATTTATACTCTCGCTTCGCCGAGCGTCGTTCACATCCAGAGCGAGCGCCGCGACGCACGTAACGGCACGGTCGAAGAGACCGGTTCCGGCATCATCATGAGCAGCACCAAATCTCCCCGTCCGTTCGTGGTGACAAACAAGCACGTCATTCAGGGGGCGAGCCTGAACGAAATCACGATCAAACTCTCCGACGGACGGGTCCTTCGGCCCACTCGGATTCTGCACGACGCTCCGACAGACATTGCGATTCTCGAAATACCTCAAGCCAACGTCATTGCCGGCCGGTGGGGAGACAGCGAGAAACTCGAAATCGGTAATATCGTCCTGGCGATGGGAAGTCCGTTCGGTCTCAACCAGTCGATCACGATGGGAATCATCAGCGCCAAAGGACGCCGCTCTCTGAGGCTCGGAGGCGAAGCCGCTTCCAGCACCGTCATCAATCAGGATTTCCTTCAGACCGACGCCGCCATCAATCCCGGGAACAGCGGCGGCCCGCTCATCGATACGCACGGGCGCGTGATCGGAATCAATACCGCCATCGCATCCAACAGCGGAGGAAACGAAGGGATCGGGTTCAGCATCCCCAGCAATCTGGTGCGATTCGTCGTCGAACAGCTCGTGGAGAACGGCCAGGTCAAACGGGCATTTTTAGGAGTGGCGCTCGACGAAGACTTCACCGTGGAGGAATCGTTCCGCCTGAAACTCGACCGGCTGAAAGGCGCGCGCGTGACGGAAGTCTATGCCAACACGCCTGCCGATCGGGCCAAACTCCGCTATAACGACGTGATCCTCAGTTTCGACGGTTACGACATCGAAGACCACAATCATCTGATTCACCTCGTGAGCCTGACTCCGCTCGACAAGCGAGTTCGCCTGGAAATACTTCGAGACGGCAAACGGGCAAACCTGTACGTGGAACTTACCGATCGTTCCCGGTACGATCGAGCCGAGTAGTTATCGGAGATCGCTCTTTCGCTTAAAGATCAGACCGGCCGCTCCCGGAACGCGAGGATCGGACGCAGGTTCCAGTGATCCCGCAGCGTCGAATCCGATTGCCTGCGAAACACCCGACTGGCCCTTCTCTTCGATGCGATGTCCGCGTTGCTGGAGTTCCGATTGGAGTTCTTTCGACAACGCCTTTTCGACCGACAGCAAGTCCGGCTTCCACTGGTGATGAAGGCGAGGCTGGGCAAGATTTTCAAGGGGAGACATCCCGAGATCGATTTCGCGGACGATTGCCAGCACCGCCTGGGTGATGATCGTCGGTCCTCCCGCCGCTCCACACGTAAAGACCGGTCTGCCGTCTTTGAGAACGATCGTCGGACTCATGCTGGAGAGGGGACGTTTTCCCGGAGCGATACTGTTGGCCTCTGCTCCGATCAAACCGAACGCATTGGGAACTCCAGGCTGCGCGGAAAAATCGTCCATTTCGTTATTCATCACGACACCAGTCCCGGGAATGACGACTTTCGATCCGAATGTCGTATTCACCGTCGCCGTTATCGCAACCCAGTTCCCTTCGGCGTCCATCGCCGTCAGATGCGTCGTATGTTTGCTGCCGAAGAACTCGGATTCGGCACCGGGGGGAATACCGTGACTCGGAACATCGACAACCGCTTTCAACGAGATCTTCCCCGCCAGAAATCGCCCGTATTCTTTGTCGACGAGTCCGCGCGGGACTTTGGCAAAGTCCGCATCTCCCAACCAATGAGCGCGGTCGGCGAACGCGAGTTTCATCGCTTCGGCGATCACATGCATTCGATCAGAGTCTGACAGCGATGCAAGTTCGAACTGTTCGAGAATGTTGAGAATCTGCGCGACGTGAACCCCTCCCGAACTCGGTGGAGGAAACCCGACGATCGTAAAGCCGCGATAGGAACTCACGATCGGCTCTCTGACTTTGGCACGATACGCCGCAAAGTCCGCCGCGGTCAGCAGACCGCCGTTTTGTTTCATCCACTCCTCGCAGCGGCTGGCGAACGATCCCCGATAGAACCAGTCGACTCCCTCGTCGGCGATCGATTCGAAAGTTCGGGCAAGATCGGGCTGCCGGAACAACTCTCCCGCAACCGAATGCTTTCCCTCCTCGTCAAAAAAATGCGTTCGCGAACCGTCAAATTTTTTGAGATCCTCGGCGGTGCGGCGAAGCGACGAAGCGTATCCGGTATCGACGATAAAACCGAGTTCGGCAACGCGAGCGGCTTTCCGCAACGCGGCTGAGAGTGGTAATCGTCCGTGTTCGCGAACCGCCAGATCGTACGCCGCCAAGGCTCCGGGAACTCCGCTTGCCAGCGCCCCCGTGCGGCTGAGTTCGGGATCGGCCTTTCCGTCGACGAGATACATCTCCTTGGTCGCAGCGGCCGGGGCTGCTTCACGGCCGTCGAGTGCAACCAGCGTCCCATCGGCACGTCGAATCAGAACGAAACAGCCTCCCCCGATGCCGGAGTTGTATCCATTCACGACATTCAGCATCAGCGCGGCGGAGACCGCCGCATCGACTGCGTTGCCCCCATCGGCCAGTGTGTCTAAAGCAGCCTGCGTCGCCAGCGGATGAACGGTCGCCGCCGCCCCGAGCAGTTCGGGAGGTTGTGTTGTCTCCTGTGACCTGACGAGACCTCCGCTTGTCAGACACAGACCAACGCAAAGGACTGCGAGAACAAATCTTCGATTCATCTTGCGGCTTTCGAGAAAAACGATCCTGTCGTGGTTCCATGTGAAATCCCACGGTCGCATTGTACCCGGTCCGGTAGCCCGATGAGAGAGCGTAGCAAGATTTTGAGCTGCGTGTTCGCGAGAGGGAGGGGGGGTTGATCTTCACATTCCACTCTTCTACCTTAAACTCAAACTCTTTCAACCCGTCGCGGCGGGCAGCACAAGGAATTTCCATGAAACTCGGACTGATCAATTCCGCCTGGGCGCAAGCCGGCCGCGATACGGCTTGGGGAATTCAGAAGACCAAAGAACTGGGTTTCGACACGATCGACATCTTCACCGATCCGCTCGACATCGATATCCGCGAACGCCGCCGTATCAAGCAGGAATGCGACCGCGTGGAGCTGCCCATTACGAGCATCTGCTGCGTCGCGGTAGGGCTGATCGACTTCAATCCGAGCGTGCAGCGATTTCACATCGACCGCTGCCGGAAATATCTCGACCTCTGCTACGAATACGACGCCGATAACCTGCTGCTGGTCCTCGGAGAATACATCTGGAATCGGGAAGTGATTCCCCCCGCAGAACAATGGGCAACAGCCGTCGGCAACTGCCGGGGACTGGCCGAATACGCCGAACAACTCGGGTTGCAGATCGCTCTCGAACTCGAACCGTTCCCGCTCTCGCTGCTCAATAACGTTGACCGCATGGTTCAATTCATCGACGAGGTAGATCACCCCGCCCTGCGTGCCAATATCGATGTCTCGCATCTGTTACTCGCCGATGTTGCACCCGAAGAATTGCGCAAACTGAAAGATAAGGCGATCCACGTCCACATCTCCGATTGCGACGGGAAGGTCCACGGCGATCTTCCTCCCGGACGCGGCGTGATGAACTTCGAGCCTTATCTGCGAGAAATCAAGGATTTGGCGATCGACGGCGCGATCTCGATCGAACTTGAATACTCTCCCGAACCGGACAAAATCGAAGAGTGGGTCACGGAAGCCTATCGTGAAACCGACAGGCTGCTGCAAGCGGCTGGACTGAGAGATTGATTCTGATGCTCCATCAAACTCTGCGTGCAACCGCGTTCGGCTGCGAACGAACGAGACTCCACAGAATCGACCAGAGTGCGATTACCGCCATCAGCAGTCCGACGAGGCTGAAATCGAGGCAGAACCACCACAGCAGACCGAGACCCAGATACGAGACCGCGCGATGCTGCGACAACCATTCGCCGGCGTTTGAACG
>DATKCB010000670.1:0-4534 GCA_035513495.1 Planctomycetaceae bacterium
GAAACCGCCCATGCTGAGGCCGGTGACGTAAATTCGATCGGGATCGACCTTGTGCCGGCTGGAAACATCATCCAGGAGCGCGACGAGTTCGATCGGTTCCCACCAGCGATTTTCCGGACATTGCGGCGACACGACGATGAACGGAAATTCTTTGCCTGCCGCGATCAGCTTGGGAGGTCCGTGCTTCTTGACCAGTTCCAGATCGTTTCCGCGTTCGCCGGCTCCGTGCAGAAACAGAACCAAAGGCCACGCCTCTTTCGATTCGTAGTCTGTGGGCAGAGACAGCAGATAATCGACGCTGACTTCGACCTGCGTCTCGAGTTTGGATTTTTGCTGGCCGTCCTCCGCTACTGCCAGTGAAACGTGATGAGCGGCACACAGATTGAGCGTGAGGGTTAGTGAAGCGAGCAAGCAGAATTTCATCGGAATTCCTCGTCGTGGATGTGGTACAGTTCGAAATCATTGTAGCCGTGCCGATCGTGAATCGATAGATTGTCTCCGGTTCGAGGGTTCTGTTGTTCGATTGAGATCGAGCGTCGCGCAGGGTGCTGCGGTCGTTTCGATGGTGCTGTTCGAATTCCGCCCGCGATTGCGACCTTCCCGAAGCCACCATCAAAGATCTCGAACGATTCGGCGTTCCGTCACGGAGGCATCATGGTGGAATGGACTTGCCGAATCATCGGTGGAGAGATGACAATGGAGTTCCTGTCTGAACGGCCCGAACTGGAAAGGACCGAGTTCGATGCGGAGGTTATTCTTACTCGCGACTCTGGTGCCCCTCTTGTCCGCTTTACAAGGGTGCGAGTCATCAGCAATTCCCGAACCGGCACCGACGGCGATTGTTTCAGAAGGACAAACTGAGCCGGAAACCGTTCCAAAGTCTTCCCGTGAAAGCGTTGGCGGTTTGTCCGAAAAGCCTGCCGACGAAAATTCGCCGGCGATCGCAACTGCCGTCAAGGACAGTGCTTCCTCCGAACCGATCGCCGACCCGACGAGCGAAATCAACCCTCAAGACATGAAAAAGCTGATCGATCGTTTTCTGTTTTATCCCTCGATCTACCCTGCTGGAAACTGGGAACCGAAGAATCTGCAGATCGAAGAGGTCTGGTTCGAAACGGCCGACGGATCGAAGTTGCACGGCTGGTACTGTCCGCTTCCGAAGGCGGAAGAAACTCTGTTTTACGCACACGGTAACGGGGGAAACCTGAGCCATCGGGCCGAGCGCATACGCGAGTTGCAGCAGAAATTGAAGTGCAACGTGTTTATTTTTGATTATCGCGGATATGGCCGGAGCGAAGGAGTTCCCACGGCGACGGGGATCATCGAAGACAGCGACGCGGCGCTCTCGTGGCTGCTCGCGAAGACGGGACTCGAAGCAAAAGAGATCATCTTCCTGGGACGTTCGCTCGGCGGAGCGGTTGCGGCGGATCTGGTACATCGGCACGGGGGAAGAGCCTTAATTCTCGAAAATGCCTTCTTTTCGCTTCGCGAGATCTCGGCGTTTTATACTTCCAAAGTCCTGTCGATGATCCTTGTCGCCGATCATCTGAATACGGCGAACATCATCGGTGAGATCGATTGTCCGGTGGTGATCAGTCATGGAACGGTCGATCGTGTGGTTCCCTATCAGCACGGAGTCCGGCTGTCTGAGTTGGCCACAGATCCGCATTTGTTCGTCGAGCTTCCCCATCTCGACCACAATGATGCGCTCCCCGACTGGTATTATGAGAAGGTCGTGGAGTTTCTCGATTCGCAGTTCGCGGATCCGTAAAAAAACCGGCGAGTTTTCACTCGCCGGTTTCGAATTCAGAGCGTGACGACGGCGTACGATTACGGAAGTTCGACCGTCATCAGGTTTCCTTCGGCGATGATGATCGCGTGCGTCTCGTTGAGCTGGTCGAGTTGGGTGACGCCTTCCCATTGTTTGACGGTGACGTATTCCTGGCCGGCGACTCCACCGCCTTTTACGGGCTCGGTGATTCCTTCCTCGCGACCGATGTTATCGGTGCTGACTTTCATCACGCCGCGGGCGCTGTTGGCCATCAGCAGGAATTCTTTGCCGTCCTTCTTGTAAACGACCATATCGAGCGGCTGGTTGCGGTTACCCAGTTCGGCGACCGTCGTCCCTTTGGCTTTCTTTCCGGGAACGAGATCTTTGATGGGAAACTTGACCAGCGGCGTGCAGGTGTAAGCTGCCAGAACGGTCGGTTCGCCGTTGATGTTGAACGGAACGAAGGTTTTCAGAGGCGAACCGTCTTCGTATTTTCCGTGCGCTCCGTGGTAGATTTCCAGCGACGTCCCCGGATCGGTCTCACTGAACGGGAACGACAGAGCGCGAATCGAGGAAGCTGCTTCGGCGGTGCTCATTCCCGAGACCAGCACCTGACCGTCCATGAACGCCACATCGGTAATCGATTGCAGGCGCTTATTCTCAGGTCCGCGTCGGCCTTCTGTGACTTTATCTTCCGGAGCATCGACCAGCACGGCTTTCGAGAACATCACGTCTTTCAGCGCAAATTCGCTGATCATCCCCTTGGTATCAACTTTGACGATCGCCGGTGAATTTTCGGGGCCGGCTGTCGTGACGGAAAGATAAACATTTCCGGAGAGCGGATTGACCGCGAGATCGTTGATGTCGACTTTGTTCGCTTTCAGCGTTTTCGCGATATTTCCGGGCAGGTCTTCGACGTTGATGTTCGCTTTGGCCGGATTACCGGAGCTGTCTCCCGTATCGATCGCGAAGACTGCCGCTCCTTTCGGATCGCCCACGATCAGGATTCCCTGGGGACCGAAGGCAATCGCTCCCGCGGATTGCAGATCCGGAGTTCCCTTTTTCATTCCGTCGGCTGCTTGTGTCGAGAGGGCTGCTCCCAACAGAAGCGCCACTGTCGTCGCACACGTGATCACTCTTGTCATTTTCATTTCTCGCTCCTTGTGAAGATATGGAATGAGCCCCTCGTGCTCTTCGTTTCTCAACTTCATCTTGTCGAAATTCGACTTGCGATTCAAATCATTTCCGCGAAGATCGGTAAATTCCCCAGAGAATTCGAGAATCCGACACAGATACCGAAGAATTCCGGCATCGCAGAGAACAGGTCTGCGAGAGCGATTCCGTCCCGATACGTTCGTGTTCGAACGCGATACGGAGGTTTATCGGGGTTCGTCGAATTCGTCGGTAGCCCAGCGGACAACTTCGCAGCCCGGGTAATAATGACTGAGAATCTCGATCGCCGATCGGCCTGTTTCCGCCAGTCCCCTGGCTCCCCATTGGCACATTCCGACTCCGTGACCGTGTCCCCGGCCTGAGATGAGGGTCTGATCGTCAGACGTCGATACGATGAACATCGGGCTCAACAGCCGGTTGGGTAAGATGTTCTCGCGAATCTCATTCGCACTCAGTTCCGTGTCCTGAGTTGCGTTAGACAACAGGATCCGATCGATCGGGCGAGCCTCAAGGAGCGACCTCGAGTCGCCGATCGTACTCAGCGTGACTCGATCCGATGGTTGCAATGTGCGGGTCCAGCGATATTGCGGTGAATCGCGGCACCACTCGCAATCGACACCGCACAGAGGAGTCGCGGCATCGGAGAACATGTCGGTTCCGCAATTTGTTCTGCCACCGCAGGTCGAAGAAAAATACGTGCAGAACAACTCTCCTTCGAACGTACAGACGAGTCCGGCGGTCTGCCTGACGACTTCTCGACTGTCGGGACTCTCGCCCGCCCAGAGTTTTCCCCGGCTGTTCCGATATTTGGTTCCGAGGTATTTCTGACTCTGTTCCGAGGCGAACAGATCGAACTGAGGATGAGACGCGCGTTGCCGCATCTGATACAGCGCGTAGGTTCGCGAAGCGATGCACTGTGCCTTCCGGGCTTCGCGTCCGAAGGCAGTGGGCATTTCACTATCCACCACGCTGGCGAGATAATCTTCGAGCGTGAGAACATTCACAATCCGGATCCTGTCCTTTCCGGAGCGATAGATTCTCAACCGACCTCGATACTGGGCATCGTCGATCCACAGGGCAGGGGATGAACCGGGAATCAGCTCGACGGCATCTTCCTTGAGCCCGAGTGATCCCAAGCTGAGACCCGCCTCACCGGCCGTGACGGAACATGCTTCCCAGCGAAGCGTTTCCTGAAGCGTTTGTCCCGAACGGACGGCAACAATCGTGATTGGACCTTCGCAGCGAAAATTGAAAGACCGAACGGGGAGATTTGTCAGCGAGACTCGGATCTCTGCCCGATCGAGACTCTCGGAGGGCGTCGTGATCACATCGATTCCCGCATTCGTATGCGATGACTCGGGCATGGGATGAGAACTCGAACGCGGCGAAGCCTCGAACACAATCCCGGAAGAGTCGTTCGTGTTCGAATTCGATCCGGATGGGGAAAAACGATTGCGTGCGATCAGCGCAGAGAGGACCAGAATCATCGTGCAGACTACGAGTCGTTCGAATCGAGTTTTCATGAAGAGTGTGAGTCCCGTCGCGCGAAGTGATCACTCGCCGTAGAATTTGAGCTTCAAGAGCAGGGCA
>DATKCB010000671.1:0-3722 GCA_035513495.1 Planctomycetaceae bacterium
CGAAGAGGAAGTCCGGCGTTTGATCGATAACGGATACAAGGAGATCGTCCTGACGGGAATCCACGTCGGGCACTTCGGAGTCGATACGACCCGCGGACGCTCGGGAAAAGCTCCGTTCCGGCTGTGGCATCTGTTCGAACAACTCGATCGCATTCCCGGCGACTGGCGGATGCGACTGTCGTCGATCGAAGCGATGGAAATCCACGACGACTTCATCTCATCGGCGGCGAACTGCGAACATCTTTGCCCGCAGTTTCACCCGGCTCTGCAGAGCGGTTCCGAACCGGTTCTCCGGCGGATGCGCCGGCGTTACAGCATCGAGCGGTTCCAGGAAAAAATCGACCAGATGCGCGCGCGGCTCGACAATCCCTCGTTCACGACCGATGTGATTGTCGGATTTCCCGGCGAAACTGAGGCAGAGTTTGAGCAGACGCTCGAGGCCTGCCGGCGGGCGGGATTCATGAAGATCCACATCTTTCCGTTCAGCCTGCGGCGGGGAACTCCCGCGTTCGACGACCCCGATCAGGTCTCCCCCGAGGTTCGCAAAGAGCGCTGTCAGCGGCTGGCGGAACTGGAACGGGATCTGGCGGAAAAATTTTATTGCTCGCTTCTGGGACAAAAACTGGAAATACTGGTAGAGCGGGTCGCCGAAGATCGTCCCGGATTCGTACGTGGAACGGACAGGCGATATACACCAGTCGAACTTCCAGGAGATGCCTCCGAAACGGGGCAGTTTGTCACAGCCGAAGCCATCCAGGCGAATCGCCATCATCTCGACGCCGTTCGCGGGGGAGAACATCGTGCCTCTGTCTGATTTTCAACCCAAGTACCTCACAATCGAAGAGCAGGACGATATCGTCTGCATTCGCTTCAACGACGAACATTTGACCGATGAAAACAACATCGAAGAGATCAGCCGCGAACTGTTTTCGATCGTCGATCAGTTCGGCAAGCGAAAGCTGGTACTCGATCTGACCGGGTTGAAAATGGTCACCAGTTCGGTCTTGGGAAAGCTGATCACGCTGCATCGGCGGCTGCATCGGCTCGAAGGGAAGCTGGTTCTGTGCGGTGCGGGAGATTACGTCTCCGAAATTCTGAAGACGAGCCGATTGCACGATTATTTCAACGTCGTCTCCGACTCGGAGCAGGCGCTTGAATCGTTTGCCTGAAACCGGCGGACGCCGAACGAGGAATGAAACCGTGCTGATCGCGATCGAGGGGATTGACGGATCGGGAAAAGGAACGCAGGCCGCCAGACTCGTCGAGAATCTCGAAGACGAAGGTTACTCGGCAACCCTGCTCAGTTTCCCCCGCTACGAACGGACCTTCTTCGGCCGCGCCGTCGGACGATTCCTCAACGGAGAATTCGGCTCGCTGGCGGACGCGAATCCATATCTCGTCTCACTCCTCTTCGCGGGAGATCGGTTCGAATCGCGGGACGATCTGGAGATCGCCACGCAGGAATACGACATCGTAGTGCTCGATCGGTACGTCGGATCGAACATCGCTCACCAGGGCGCCAAGCTCGAAGAATCAGCCCGTGCGGGACTCGTCGATTTCGTCGAAACTCTCGAATTCAAAATTTACAACCGCCCCCGACCGAAATTGAACATCCTGCTCGATCTGCCCGCCGAGACGGCCCAGACGCTCGTCGGCCGTAAACAAACTCGCAATTACACCGCTCAATCGCACGATCTGCAGGAAGCCGACGGCGCCTATCTCGATGCCGTCCGCCGGATGTATCTCACGCTGGCCAACGGGCACGATCGTTGGACGGTGGTCGAATGCGTTCGACAGGAGACGCTCCGTTCGATCGAAGAGATTTCGGCAGAGATTTTGCAGACGGTCCTTCAAGCGGCGAAATCCTGAGTCTCGTCTTCAGCGTCATCATCTGCTTCAGCCTCGTGTTCGTTCGCATCAGACTCTTCGTCGAGGACCGGCTCGCCCGCTTCGGAGTCGTCATCCTCCTCGCTCTCCTCATCGGGTTTTCGCCGCAGTTCGGCGGCGTTCGGCAGATCGTTGAGCGTCCGCAGCCCGAACGATTCCAGGAAGAACCTGGTCGTGACGTACAGATAGGGACGTCCGAGCGAATCGTCTTCGCCGCCGATCTTGACCAGCCCCCGATCCATCAGATGTTTGATGATCTCCGCGCACATCACTCCGCGAACGCTTTCGATGTCGGCCCGCGTGATCGGTTGCCGGTAGGCGATGATCGTCAGCGTTTCGAGCGCGGGTGGCGAGAGCTTCAGCTCGGCCTGCCGCTGGTGCAACTGATCCAGCCAGTACGCCAGTTGCGGACGCGTGAGTAACTGATAACCGCTGGCGACCCGCTCGATGCGAAACGCCGATCCGTCGGCATCGTACGCGCGGTTGAGTTCCTCGATTTGAGTTTTCGTCTCGGCGATGTCCGCGAGCAGGGCGTATTGACACAGTTTGCGAGCGGAGAGCGGTCCGTCGGCGACGAACAGGGCCGCTTCGAGACGCGCCGCTTTTTCGCCGCGAACGCCGTCTCCCGCGACGAGAACTGCCTGCGCATCTCGCTGGTGCGGACGAATCCGTTTCTGCCAGGCGCTCCATTCCCGCGCGTTATTCGCGGGCCGCGGGAATCCGCCGGGTTGAGTGCCGACGATCAGGGAGTGGGACGGGCCAGCCAAGATTCCACCTGCTCGATCACGTTTTCCACCGCCTTGAGCGGTTCGCCCGCTTCGGCTTCGAAGCGGCGTGTGATGCGGGGATTGTTTCCCGGAGTGTAATCGCACGAAAACCGAAAGACGAACGGTTCCGCGGTTTGTGAAAGCTGAATCTCCCGCACACCGAGCTGGTTGAGTTTTCGAACCGCCTCCCTCCAGGAGAGAGTTTCTGCCGACTCCGTCGATTCGGCGGACGCTGCGCGAATCGAATGACCTCGATCGGAGTCGTTCCTCCGCGAATAGGCTTTCAACTCTCCGTTGGCGACGGACTGGGGCGGATCCGAAAATCTCAATCCCGGACCCGAGTCGAATTCGGCACGTTCGAAGTCGGCATGAACGACGTTCGAATCGGCAAACGCATTTTCAGGGTCGAAACCTCCCGGTGAGATCGGCTGACTCGATCGTCGCGCGTCGTTCGAGAGCAACTGCGGAGCCTGAAACGGATCGTTCCATCCACTGCGGGCGAGCGGTGCCTCGGTTGACGCCGTCGAATGACCGATCTCATTCCCGTACAGCGAAGGGATCTCACCGTTGAGCGGCGCTTCGTCGCCGAGCGACAGCTCGGGGAGATCGACCGCTGCGGAACTGCCGCCTGCCGCCAGGGAACCGAATTCCGGGACGCCGAACACAGCCACGGCGGGGACGATTACGAGGGGAATCAAAATCAGCCAGTTGCTCAGATTCTGCTGTCCAGTACGCGAAGTCATGGCGAACCTCCTCTGTTCTACTTCATCGAGTCCATTCGCGGTTCGAACGTTAGTCCGCGCCGTCAAACTGACCGAACCATTGCGGGCGTTCGGCCTGTTCCACGACGCATTCGAACCGGGCGGGAATCATAGTTCACGCGGCAAATGGCGACAATTGCAGTTTCGGGGTGCGAAAAGTACGAAATGTGGGAAAAGTGTGTAAAGTGGAAGAGTCGAAGGTGGAAGAATAGCTGTTTTGCCTGTTCTTCGACAAAGCTGAGGAGATGATCGGGTAACGTAGACATGCAAATTTCTCACCATTCGAAACTCATGCGATGAACTCCCG
>DATKCB010000672.1:0-12324 GCA_035513495.1 Planctomycetaceae bacterium
CGATGCTATCGCTCCTTGAGTGGAAAGAAACCCACTCGGACCATCGCCATGATCTCCCGATCCCATCGTCATCAGACCAGGCTGGTGCGGGAGTTCATGCAGCAGGCTCGAGCGTCACTGCGAAAATGAACCGACCTGACCTCGCTCCGCGTCCACATGCTCACCCTTGCGCGACGTAAGCATGAACCCGAGTCTTGTTTCCTTCAACTTTTAACCTTCCTCTTTTCACTCTTTTCACCTTTCACCTCCCGGTTATCCTCCCCCGATCGCCGGGAGGAAGTGGACTTCGGAATCGGGTTTGAGTTTCTGCAGGAGACCGCGGCTGCTCATGGTGCCATCGACGGCCACGGCCAGTCCGGCACGCAGTTCGTTGCCGTCGCACAATCGCTGCCGGATGCCGGGAAATTGTGCTTCGAGGAGATCGACGGCCTGTGCGACGGTGGTGGCCTCGATTTCGACTCGATCCTTCCCTTGCGAGAGAGTACGCAGTTGGTGCGGGATGTTGAGAATGGGCATGGCGTTTTTAAAGCAGGTGGAAGAGTGGAAAGTGTGAGAGATCAGAGAGAGGGAATCCTCGTGCGCCAGCAGGTTGGCCGAACGGCGACTCACCCGACAAATGCGGAATCAGGGACTCACTTCGGCCGAAGACGTGGAGGCCGACTCGCCGCCCGAGACGGCAGGTTCGTTGCCGGGTTGGCGTTCGGGCCGAGGGGCTTCCAGCGGTTTTTCGGTGAGCGGGACCGCCTGCAGAATCGTGCGGGTATTGTACGACATGAGGAAGATTTTTCGTTCGCTGTGGTTCAGATGGATCGCTTGCAGATCGTTGTTGTAGGGCGTCGAACTTTCGATGAGTTGCCGGCCGTCTTGAGGGTCGAGCACCAGTAACTCGTTTTGCGTCTTCCAGAGATTTCCCTGTTGAAACGAACGACGAGCCGAGAAGACCAGGACGGGTGAGTCTTCGATGAAGTCCAGGAGCAGGAATTGCGGTCCGATCTGTTTTTGCCACAGCATCCGGCCCGACTCGCGATCGAGGGCGACGAAGGTGCCGTTTACCGACATCGCCGACAGATAATAGTGTCCGTAGACTCGATTCGAGTTCTGACCGTTGAGGGAAAGATAAAGCCGGTCCCCGGCATCCACCACAAACGCCTGGTTGACGGACGATTTCATGGCCTCGTCGAGTTGGGCGACAGTCCGGACCTGACCGGTGGTCAGATCGAGTTCGTCGAGCGTTTTCAGTTTTCGGTTCAAAGAAAAAATCCGGTCGTTGATTTTGCTCAGCCAGCAGTCGCTATCGAATTCCGCAGACCAGAGCTCCCGACCGTCGTCGCGAGCGATCGCGCGGACCTTGGTCACCGCCGTCGTCTTAAATAAGAAAGTTCGTTTCGTCGTGGTCTCGACGGTGATCGTCCGGTTTTTATCGATGTCGATCGCCGCAACGAGTTGGTCGTCGAGTTTGTCTGCCGGGAGGGGACTCGCGTCGGACAAACGTAACCGCAGGCTCTTTCGTCCGGGGGAGGGATTGGTCAGGTAAATCTCATCTCCGAGATCGATTACGGATGCCTGAGGTGAAAGTTTTTCGTGAGTCCAGAGCAATTCTCCGCTCGTCGTATCGAACACCTGCAAATCGCGTTGGGATCGAACGCAGATGTATCTCGCGGACAGATGGACGAGCGGCTGAGTTCTCGCTTGAGTCAGCAGGCCTTCCTGTGTAACGAGTTGGCCTGCGGACTGCATGGCGGGGACGCTGCTGGAACTTCCGTTGTAATACATCCGACGATGGTTCCCCAGATTCACCTGGGATTTGAGGGGCCGCGACCACAACACCCTGCGTTCCAGCGGGGAGAGGACCGTCAGGCTGTCTCCTTGCAGTACCGCGAGCAGATGACCGACCGAATGAAGGTGCCCCGCGCAGTTATTGGAAATATAATTCGTTTGCCGTAAGGGGACGGACCACATCAAGCGGCCTCCATCTGCCGCGTGGATCTGCAGCCGTTGAAATTCGCTGTTGTAATCGAAGCGGAGATCCCGGAGAAACGGCAGGTGACCGGCTTTCATTTGGTTCCGATACTGCTGCATGATCTGGTAGTTCATGGTCGCCTTGTGCTCGGTCAGGTCGAATTCGCCCCAGTCGTTTCGCGGTTGTGAGGGGAGTTCCGGCGAGTTCCATGCTTCGCGCAGGTCGTCAGCCAGTTTGGAGATCGGCCGACCCGCCAGTTTGAAGTCGCCGTACTCGCGCTTGAGCTTTCCGAGCGTCACATCCGCCACCCGATCGCGGCCTTGCGCGTGATACAATTTCGCCAGATCGACGACCGCTCTGACCGCCGTGTCTGACGACTCCGAATCGCCGAGCAACAGGTAATAATACTCGGCGGTCGTCAGTTCGTTCGCATCGCGGGCGGTTTCGGCCAGCTTCGCGTAGATCGGCTCGACTGCCGGGTGGCTCGCGAATAATTCGAGAGAGATGTTGCGCGCGGGCGAATCCTGTGTGATGATTTCGGAGGCCAGCGTTTCGATCCGCGCGTCGATTTGCTCCCGTTCGGACTCCGACGCCTGCCGACGAAGATCGCGGATCTGTCCGGCCAGCCAGAGCCCGAACCGGATTCGCAAGCGAGGATTCTCCGCCTGCGGAATCATCCAATCGGTTGCTTCCTGTCTGGCGAGTCGGAGGCATTCTTCGAAGGCTTCCAGCGACTGACCCCGCGCCGCGAGACGATCGAGTTTGAGTTCCCAGTATTGGATGCGGGAGTGCTCATCATCGAGGTAATCGCTCAGGAGCAGGAACTCTTCATCCCGCTGCTGGAGATCGTTCTTGACAACGGCGATCAACGCCTCGGTGAGGGAGTCTCGATACTGCGGGAGCACTTGTTCGGGCAATTCGGTGACGTTGAGCTTACGCAAGCTGGCAAGTGCTGAATCGGTCCGCTGTTCGAGCAGGTCCTGTTGGGCTTCCTGCAGCAGACTCCAGGCGTCGTCGGGATTGTTCCGGCGTCGAGCGGCCAATTCTTCACGGAAGGTCGTCGTCAGATCGAACACCGTCGCGCCCTGTGCATCGAGCGAAAGCAGACGGCCTTCGTGAAAGACCAGATTGCCCAGCGGGCGCGAGTTCGGACCGCAAGAAAACCGATCGAGAATTTTTCCGTCAGTCCGCGAGATCCGCAGCAGGCCCGGTGCATCGGTGGGAAGATAGATTTCGTCGGGAGTACAGGCGGGTGTGCCGGTCGGTCGTCCGAAATCTTTGCCTTCGAGAGCCCAGATCGGTTTGCCCGAAGCCGTTTCCACAGCGCGCAGGCTGGTTTGGCCGAGCAGGATCGTCTGTTGCTCGTCGGCGGTGATCAACGCGAGCGCGTCTCCGCGAGGAATCGACCATTGTGTCTGACCGGTGACCAGATCGAGACCAATCAGGACATTTTCCTCGCGCGGAGCATGGACGACGCGATTGCCGGCCACGATCGGATGGGAGACGACCCATTCGTCCGACAACGGCCGATTCTCGACGAGTCCTTCCCGCTCGTTGCCCCGAAACCTGTTCGCCCGGTTGGGCGGATTTTGCGCGGCCTTTTTGAACCGTTGTTCCCACAGCACTTCGTGACTGATCGTATCGACCGCCACCAGCCAGCCGCAGGTATTAGGGCAGACCAGAACTCCGTCGGCGAGCGCAGGCTGGGCGGTCCACCAGCGTCTTCCGAAATCCTGCTCGATCGAGTGCAGCGAATAACCGATCAAGGTACTCCAGCGCGGATTCCCCGTTTCGGCATCAAGGCAGAACACGCGGATTTCACTTTCCCGTTCGCCGATCACGTACAGACTGTTTCCCGACACCAGCGGCGCGCCCAGAAAATAGTATCCGGCCAGAGGGAGATGGATTTTTTCGCCCAACGATTCTCCGCCGATCTCCCATTCCAGTCGTCCCGATTCCACATTGTAGGCAACGAGCTTATTCGTCTCCCAGTTTCTCTGGAACGGATCGTTCGATGACAGGTTTCGAGTGCCGGAATAGTAGCCCGGTTGATAACGGGAGAGCCAGGCCTGTTGTTCGATCACAAATACCTGCCGCCCGTCCGAACTGAGCAGTCCGTGCAGCGCGTCCCGATACAGCAACCCCGTCAGAGGATGCGCGTCCGGACTCGATCCCTGATATTCGGAAAGATACGAACTCGAGTTGTTGTTCCGCCCGCCGAAGAAGTCTGGCTGAGTTTGAATCTGGCCCGTCAGAAGCTGTTCGGGCGAGGCGCTCTCCCGAGAAATCCAGCGCGGTTTGCCCGTCTCGAAATCCACGACGGAGATCCCGCGCATGGTGCGAAAGACGGTGCGGTTCCCGATCACGAGAGGCTGGAGCGCAGAGATCAGAGTTCGCTCCGATTCCCTCAGATCCTGCGTGAGTTCGTCAATCGACTCGAGGATGCGAGGACTGTTCGTCGAAGCGTGCTTCCAACGGGGAACGAGGATGGGGGCTTCTCCCTGCATCACCGCCGTACGGGAAGGCACGCCTCCCCACATCGTCCAGTTCTCGCTGACGGGGATGGGCGTTGCCGAGAGTTCGAGCGACTGTTCCAGCCACTCCTGCGGATTCACGGCTCGGCCCGCCAACTGCAGCACCTCCAGCCCGATCAAATTGCCCAGCATTCTGTCGGCGTCGGCTTTCATGCCCGCTTTCCGAAACGCGAACGCTGCTTTCAGAAACCACGCGGGCGTAAAATCTCGGGCCAACGGATGTGCGTTCAATCGTTTCAGCCAGACGGCCGCCAACGCCCATTCGCCTCGTTCGAGATGCTTCGAAAAGAGGTAATTCGCAGCTTCGAGGCCTGCCCGCGTGTGAAAGTAACGCGAGGCGATTTCCGCGATCCGCTGGGAATCGGCAGAACTGCGCGCCTCATCCCAAAGTTGACGAGCGAGTCCGTCGTAACGACGCTGATATCCTGCGATCACATCGGGAGGCAGCGCCGAGATCATTTCGTTAATCCGATCGCGAATCGAACGCGATTCACCCGGTCCGGTGGAGACCCGATCGTTCGGTAGTTCGAGAATCTGCTGAAACATCTCGAGCGCGACGTCGTAGCTTTTGTTATCGAGATGCCGCTGAACGCGATTGAGCAGTTTTTCGAGTTGCGGATTGCGGGGAGCGCTGCGGTCGATGTAATCGCGGTCGTGTTCCGAAATCTCCTGCGCGGTATCTTCGGCGCCTGGAACTTTGGGGACCGCGGGACGGGGGAGCATTTGCCTCGGAGGTTGAAAAATGTCTTGCAGCAATCGCTTGAGGGGATTGGCAACTTCGATGTCGGGGAGGGGCTTCTCCAGCGGTTCGCGTTCCACCGGTTCGACGGCGGAATCCTGCAGAAAAGCAACCGGTTGTGCGGCGGCCGGTTCGTCCGCCTGCGACACCGGAAAAGTCCCGCCGACGAACAGTACGAGGATTCCCCGAAGGCATCGAAGTCGAGGAGAGTTCATGTGATCGATCTCAATCTAATAGTTTCGAATGAATCGGCGATTCATCGATCCTGCTCGAAGAGTGCTGCGCAACCTCTGAGAGGCAGACCGGTTAGGACAACCGGCCGGATTTCGTTCGAATCGCCCGCAAGGTTGAGACACCCCGTGCAACCCGATCTTCCAGACGGCATAACTCCGCAGGATCCAGTATTCACGATTTGAATGCTCAAAACAATCGGGAAATCGAGCGGTTTTCAGGAATTTCCGATCGGAACGGCGAATCGCCCGTCTGCGAACGTTCCGTCAGGAAGTCTGGAATCCGGCCCGAATTCGAGTGTCCTCCTGGCAGAAATCGGCCTGTGCGTAGAGTTGAACATCTCCGATCGAAACGGTATCCTTGCCCGACTCCCCACCTTCGATGTACGCATCAGGCCGTCGGGAGTTCTGCGCGGACCGTTCGAATTCGCAGATCGTTTGCACTCGAACTGTGACGAGTCAAACGCAGAAGTCAAAACATCAAAGCGAAGTCAAAGTGAGTTTCAGCTATGGCGGAAGATACAGTCCTGGTCGCTCAAAAACGCGACGCGTTCGGCTCCTCCGAGTGTCGGCGATTGCGGAATTCCGGCTCCGTGCCGGGGAACGTGTACGGTCACGGTAAAGGGACCGTCAGTATCAAGACGAATCACGAGGATGTCTTGCGAATCGTGAGCGAGGGGCACATTGCCGTCGACCTCGATCTGGGTGAGCCGTCACCGGAAAAAGCGATCTTCCGCGAAGTGCAGTGGGACACCTTCGGAAAGAAGATCGTTCATTTCGATCTGTTGCGGGTCGATCCCGACGAGAAAATCGAGATCGAAGTCCCGGTCGTGTTGAAAGGGACACCGCCGGGAGTGGCGCTAGGGGGAATTCTCGACGTCCAGCTCCACACGTTGTCGGTGAGCTGTCTGGTCTATAAAATCCCCGATTCGATTGCTGTCAAAGTCGGAATGCTGGGCGTCGGTGACATGGTTCGCGTCTCGGAACTGACGCTTCCCGAGGGCGTGGAAGTCACCAATCACTCTGAAGAAATCGTGGTCCAGATTTCCGAGACCCGCGCGATGAAAGCCGCGCGAATCAAGAAAGAAACCGGCATCGAAGACACGGACATCGAACACCCGGAAGAAGAGAAGAAAGAAGGCCCGGCAGAGTAATCTCGACGAATTGCGATGGTGAGAGTCGCGTTATCAAGGGATCAGCATCGTGAGACTGATCGTCGGACTCGGAAATCCCGGTTCTCGCTATGCCGGAACCCGGCACAACGTCGGATTCGAGGTCCTGCGAGAATTGGCCGAACGAAACAATTCGCCGAAACCGGCACGAAAATTTGAGGCGGAGTTAGTGGAAGTGATGATCGGCGGTGAGAAAGTGTTGCTTCTCGCCCCGCAAACCTATATGAACGAAAGCGGACGATCCGTCCGTCAATGCGTCGATTTTTACCAGACCGATCCCGAGCAGATCGCGATCGTCTGCGACGATAAAGATCTCGAAGTCGGACGTCTTCGCTGGAGGCGAAAAGGTTCCGCGGGGGGTCAAAAAGGACTGGGAGATATTCTGAATCGTTTGGGAACGACGGAAATTGCCCGGTTGAGAATCGGCATCGGCACCCCTCCTGAGGGGTGGAATACCGCCGATTACGTCCTCAGCCGGTTTCGTCCCGACGAATTGGAAGAGGTCAAGCGGGCGACTCTGCTCGCTGCGGACAGTCTGGAAGACTGGGTCCGCGACGGAGTCGAAACCTGCATGAACAAATATAACGCTGCGGATTGAATTTCCGCACGAATTCGGTACAACGGGACGGCGGGAAACTTCTCGCCGCTCCTCCAGCCTTCAACCGGGAGAGATAGACGTGTCGGCAACTGCCAGCAAAAGAATCAACAATTACGAAGGGATGTTTCTGATCCACAGCGGGCGTTTCGCTTCCAATTCGGAGGAAGTCCTCGCCAGCTTGATGGAAATGCTCGAGAAATGCGAGGCCGAAGTCGTGGCCCATCGCGCCTGGCAGGAAGGCAAACTGGCCTACGAAATTGAAGGGCAACGCAAGGGACTGCACTATCTCGTCATGTTCCACATGCCCTCCGCAAACGCCTCGCAGTTAAACCGGCTTTGCCAACTGAACGACAACATCCTTCGTCAGTTGATCATTAAACATCCTCAGGTTCTGTTCGACGCCAACGTGTCCGCGATCCGACAGGCACCCGATCGTGCCCCGGCGGTCGTGGCGAACGAAGACGTCGATGTACCCGACGACCTCGATCTGGACGACGATGTCGCGGACGAATAGTCCTTTATCCCTTCGAACCTCCCGCACGCTCGGGGAACACGGAGACCGCCATGGCCAGTTTCAATAAGGTAATCCTCGTCGGAAATCTGACGCGCGATCCGCAGGTTCGCTATACGCCCTCGGGTTCCGCAGTGACGGATATCGGCCTGGCTGTCAGCCGCACCTGGTTCGACAAACAGTCCAATTCCCGCAAAGAAGACACGACCTTCGTCGATGTGACGCTCTGGGGGCGAACCGCCGAAGTCGCCGGCGAATACCTCTCGAAAGGGCGCTCCGTCCTGATCGAAGGCCGTCTGCAACTCGACCAGTGGGACGATAAGGAAACCGGACAAAAACGGAGCAAACTCAAAGTCATCGGCGAAAATATGACCATGTTGGGTAGCGGTGGAGGTGGCGGAGGAAAAGGCGGCGGTCAGCCGTCCGGTGCCGCTCAATCGAGCGGACCGCAAGATAGTAGCGGACCTCCCCCCGAATCGTACGCCGGAGACCCCGCGCAGTCCTTCTACGACGACGGTCCCGCGGACGACGTCCCGTTCTGACAAGCTTCCAGTCCATTTAATTTTACGATCAGCCAGGAAATTCAGAGTCATGGTCAGAAAAGCCAGAGAACGTAACGTGACCGGTTCTTCACGAACTTCGGTCGAGGTGTTGCTCGCGGAAAACGTCGAACATCTCGGCGATCAGGGTGACATCGTTCGCGTCAAACCGGGTTACGCACGCAATTTTCTCCTCCCGCACGGGTTGGCGACCGTCGCCACCGAACACAACAAACGCATGGTCGATCTGCACCGGCAGAAGCAGGTCGAACTCGAACGCGACCGCATCAAAAATCTGCGCAAACTGCGGGAAGACGTGCAGAAATACAGCGTCACGATCGAAGCCAACGCCAACGAAGAAGGCCACCTGTACGGATCGGTCGTCGACGCCGACATCAGCAAGGCCCTCAAAAACGCGGGTTACGCCGTCGAATCGAACCAGATTCACCTCGAAGGACCCCTCAAGGAACTCGGGATGTATACCGTCAAGTTCCAACTGCACGAGGATGTCAAAGGGGACGTCAAAGTCTGGGTCGTTCCGATGGCGAAGTGATCGGCCGCGTTTCAGCGATCCAAAAAATCGATTAAAATTGACACCGGCTGCTTCAACGTAGCCGGTGTTTTGCATTTACGACGATCATTCGTGTGCGTTCCGTCACGGCAACATGTCGATTTCTCAGGAGCGTCGCGAGAGCCTCTTCCCACCCGGCTCTCTCTGTCGTATCTTGGAGGCCCGTTGCATCCGGAAGCACACAGACTCGATGGAAGGAGCCTCGATGGCAACTGATTCCCCGCCGTACGCAAATAAACGAAAACTGCAGCAGACCCTCGATCTCGAAGGGCGCGTTCCTCCGCAGAACCTGGACGCCGAGCGGAGCCTGCTCGGTTGCATCCTGCTCTGGAGCGAATCGCTCGACGAAGTCGGCGAAATCATTCACGTCGATCATTTCTACAGCGACGCCCACCAGAAGATCTTCAAAGCGGCGCAGGCCCTGTATGAAAAAGGCAACAAGGGAATCGACGTCGTCACCGTGGCGGAAGTCCTTGAGTCGAACAGCCAGCTCGAAGAAATCGGTGGCGTCCCCTATCTCGCGCAAATCATGGACACCGTCCCGCACGCCGCCCATGCCCGCTACTACGCCAAAATCGTCCGCGAAAAATGGCTGCAGCGAAGCCTCATCTACACCTGCACCGAGGTCCTCCGCGACAGTTACGAATCGGCCGTCCCCGTCGAAGAGATCATGAGCCAGGCCGAGTCGCGGTTGTTCCAGATTTTCGAAGCGCAGAACCTGACCGAAAAGCTCGATCTCAAGGAAATCCTGATGGATGCCTGGGATCGCATCAACGAGCGGATGAATCAGATCGGCACCGTGACCGGTCTTCGCACGGGACTCAACGACTTCGACAAAAAAATCTCCGGTTTCCAGCCAACCGAACTGATCATCATCGCCGCTCGTCCCAGTATGGGAAAAACGGCGCTCGTCTGTAATTTCGCGGAAGGTTTCGCCCGTCTCAATATCCAGCGGGACGAGCAAGGGGAGATCGTCAGGAACAAAGGGGGCGTGCTGATGTTCTCCCTCGAACAGTCCAACCTCGAACTCGCCGAACGCCTGATGTGCATCCGCGCGGCCGTCGACGGAACCGCCGTCCGCTCGGGGGAAATTCGCGACGACGCACCCGCCCGCGAAAAACTGCTCAAAGCGATCAATCAGCTCAGCGAACTCCCGATTCTGATCGACGATCAGGCCGGGCGGAACATCATGCAGATCAATACCATCGCCCGCCGCACCAAGCGGAGAATGCCGCAATCACACGGCTGCGAACTGGGCGTCGTGATCATCGATTATCTGCAACTGGTCGAACCCGAAGACAAACGGGTTCCGCGGGAGCAGCAGATCGCCGCCATCAGCCGCCGTTTGAAATTCATGGCCAAAGAACTGAACATCCCGGTCATCGCCCTCTCGCAGCTCAACCGCGGAGTCGAAATGCGCGAAGATAAACGCCCGAAACTCTCGGACCTCCGCGAATCGGGTGCCATCGAGCAGGACGCCGACATGATCATGTTCCTGCATCGGCCCGAACAATACGATCCCGCCGACCGTCCCGGTGAAGCCGACATCATCATCGCCAAGCACCGCAGTGGGCCCACGGGGATCGTCACCACCACCTTCCGCAAACAGTTCATGCGGTTCGCCGATCACACGTACCAGGATGTTCCCAGCAATGTCTTCCCGACGGATCTCGAAACCAGCCACTTCGAACCGCCTCCCGACATCCATTCCGCCGATCTGAATCAAAAATACTGATCGAGCAGAAGAATGAGTCCAACCGCCCGCGAACAATGTCTCGTCCTGATCCTTCGCACGGTGGGAATCGTGTGCCTGCTCGCACTCGTCCCGTTATTCATGCCCCGCGACTGGATCGCCCGCACTCACGAATGGATGGGTCTGGGGCCGTTCCCGGTCCAGCCGATCGCCGAATACCTCGCCCGCTCGACCTCCGGCTTGAGCGCGTTCTATGGAGGTCTGTTGCTGATTTTCTCGACCGACATCCGGCGCTACTCCCGCGCGATTCGCTATCAGGCCGTCGCGATTCTGTTTCTGTCCCTGTGCGGTGTCGCCCTCGGAACCCGCGCCGGCCTCCCTCTCGTCTGGGTTGGGCTCGACGCCATCGCCTGCTTTCTCTACTGCATCCCAACTTTATGGCTGTTACGACAACTGCAAATTCAGGACACGACGAATCGCGAGAATTGAGCCTCTGGCTAAGCAACTCGGGAACGAACCAAATACAATGGAGAGCGCGTTCTCAACCTGCTCGCGTCAGAAGTCAATCAGTTCCGCCACACTTGACTCAGAGCGAGACTTCGCGCGCCCAAACTCCCATTGAGGCCGGGCAATCACCGCGCACAACAGCACCGGATACCACCAGCCCATGTGCGTGCGGAACAAAATCCGGAAGAACGTCAGGTCGTCGATATAGAGCATCGAACAATACAACACTCCCACAAACATCAGGCACGAAAACCACACCACCGACTGTTGAATCCGCTCGCGTGATCGGTAGGCGATCGCAAGCGCCAGCACTCCCGCGATCAGGTTGCTCACCGCAAAGATTCGCAGATCGGCAATCAGCGCAGCCAGCGTCTTATCGTAATACGCTCGAATCCGTTCCTTGATCGACGCGACTTTCTCAAGCAGTGGATTCGGTTTCTCGGGCTTGCGGACCAGCAATTTCTGTCGCGTCAGATCGGCAATGTACGCGGCGGGATCCCGGTGGTATTCGTCGATTTCCCGCCGAATCGCAATCTCCTGTTCGTCCGAAAGAACTTTACGAACGAGCGGAGAATCGAGCGCTGATCCAGCAGTCTCCACGAGAGGAGCGGAATGCTGCACCGTTTTCCCGGTCACGAATTCCCGGGCCAACCCTTCCAGATGCTGCCGCGCCACAAACGTGTAACCGAGAAACAACACAAAAAACACCGCGACAATCGAATTGAGCACAATCGCCAGTTTCCGCATCAGTCACCCCTGAAGGGGAGACGCATTTCCTGACGAAAACTCACGCAGGAAACAGGTCAGGAATCGACAACAAATTTCTCCCACAATCGTTTCATTCGTGCGTTTTGCTGCTTTCGTGGTGAGAAACTTCCCCATACGCGGCTCATCTCCCCTTCCAGTAATCGGGTGAACGAGCTGAGTGAGCGATGGCAATCACCGCGATCCGATTGCCGGTGATTCGGTAGATGATCTGGAATGGAAAACGACGCATCAGATAGAAATGATGGCGATTGTCACAACGTGGAAATCGCTCGGGATCCGCCGAGATTTGTTGCAATGCGTGATTCAATTCGACGTCGAAGTCGTTCGCGGACTCGCTGCTTCGTTCCGCGTACCAGCAGAGCGACTCGGTGTAGTCCACTTCGGCGGCTGAACACAGAATCACATCAGTCATCAAGACCGGCTTTGCGTCTTGCTCGTACGCGAGCGTCGGGCCAGGAATCTCCCGTCATTTCACCCGCATCATAAGCATCGCTGCGACGAT
>DATKCB010000673.1:0-2843 GCA_035513495.1 Planctomycetaceae bacterium
AGCTGTCGTCTTTCCCCGAGGCGAAGAGCTGGATTTCTTTCGAAATCCGGACGCTGCACCAGTCGTGGCCGCACATCGCGCAGAAGTCGGTGTCGACGTCGAGGTCTTCGTCGTGATACGCCCGGGCGGTGTCGGGATCGAAGCTCAGTTCGAAGTGTTTTTCCCAGTTGAGAGCGGCGCGGGCCTTGGTCAGTTCGTCGTCGCGGTCGCGAGAGCCGGGAATTCCTAATGCGACGTCGGCGGCGTGGGCGGCGATCTTGTAAGCGATGCAGCCCTGCTTGACGTCGTCCTTCTTGGGAAGGCCGAGGTGTTCTTTCGGCGTGACGTAACAGAGCATGCTCGCTCCGTGATACGCCGCTGAGGTCGCGCCGATGCAGCTTGTGATGTGGTCGTATCCGGGGAAGATGTCGGTCACGAGCGGACCGAGCACGTAGAACGGCGCTCCGTGACAGAGCGTCCGTTCGAGTTTCATATTGTATTCGATCTGATCGAACGGAACATGTCCCGGTCCTTCGATCATCACCTGCACCCCGCACCGCCAGGCCCGTTCGGTCAGTTCACCCAGCGCGACCAGTTCGGCGAGTTGCGCGCGGTCGGTGGCGTCGGCGAGACCTCCGGGACGGAGTCCGTCGCCAATCGAAAAGCTGACGTCGTACTTACGCATCACTTCGCAGATCTCTTCCCAATACTGATACATCGGGTTCTGCTGATCGTGGTGGATCATCCATTTCGCCAGCAGCGATCCGCCGCGGCTGACGATCCCGATCAGCCGGTCTTTTACATGTGTGAGATGTTCCTGCAGAATGCCCGCGTGGATCGTGAAGTAATCGACCCCCTGCGCGGCCTGATGTTCGAGCGTATCGAGAATCATCTCACGGTCGAGGTCTTCGATCTTGCGGCCGATGATCATCGAGTAGATCGGGACGGTTCCGATCGGGACGGTACTGTTTTTAATGATCGCCTCGCGGCAGGCGTCGAGGTCTCCGCCGGTGGAGAGGTCCATCACGGTATCGGCCCCCCAGCGTTCGGCCCACTGGAGCTTTTCGACTTCTTCGTCGGTTCCCGACGAAACGGGCGACGCGCCCATGTTGGCATTGATCTTGGTTTTGGACGCGCGGCCGATCGCCATCGGGTCGAGCCGATATCCGAGATGGACTTTGTTGGCCGGGATGATCATCCGCCCGGCGGCAACTTCATCGCGAACCTGCTCGGCAGTCAGATGCGGCTCACACTCGGCGACGCGCTGCATCTCGGGAGTGACGATTCCACAGCGGGCGTATTCGAGTTGGGTGATCGGTTCGAAGTCAGCGGGAGGTTCCCACGCGGCGGCCTGTTCGTAGTTGTCTTCGAAACCGGGCCTCAGAGTCCAGTCGCCGGGCATGAAATCCCACGCGGTCTGTTCGGACGGAGCGGGCATCCCCGGCGTATCGGGCGAAGCGAACGTGTAGCGGCCTTCGACTCCCGGTTTGATCTGCGGAGACATCGCGAAACTGCCGGGCGAAGTCCCCGCCGCTGTTGTGGACGGATTCAGTCCGATGGGGGGAAGCGTATAAGGAAGTTGTTCGGAACTGTGGGAACTCATGGGATCAACCTTGTGTGAGACGAAACGGAAATGACTTCGCGTCCCGGGAAATGCCATCGACTGGTGAATACGCTCATGTTAGTCCGAGCGGATCGGAATTCAAAGCGGCGGGTCTGTTTTACTGACTGAAGTTTCCTGTCTCCGAGAACCGGGATCGTCGAACAGGTTCGCTCTGAGAACAGATTTAACGGAAGGCGACATCAGTGAAACTTCCCAGCACTGTGCCGGGCTTTCTGTCGCGTGCGGGAGTCGAGATACGCTCCCAGCGCAACGTGGTACGGATCGGCGGTGGAGAGCTGGTGGTAATCGACGCCGATCGAGCCGCTCATTTTGCGCAGGTCGCTCGTGAATTTGTTGAACTGCTCCAGATAAATCTGCCGCAGGCGGTGCGGATCGACCAGTTTGCGGTGGCCGGGGACTTCCAGATTGCGAAACTGCGTCGGTTTGTTGAAGGGAAAGGTCTGTTCCTCTGGCGCGACGATCTGCAGCAGGACCACTTCGTGCCGGTGGTGCCGGAACATCTTGAGCGCCGTCGCGAGCGGTTCGATGCGGTCGAAGCAGTCGGACAGGATGATCACCAGGCTCCTCCGCTTGATGCGGGGGACGATCTGTTCGAACACGCTCGCGAGCGACGTTTCGTGTCCGGGGGGTCTTGCTTGGAGAGCCTGCGCGATCCGTTGAAATGTCTGCGCGTTGGTGGACGGTTCGAGCTGGTCGCGGACTTTGGTGTCGAACGTGAACAAACCGACCGCGTCGCGCTGCGTGAACAGCAGATAGCTCAGCGCCGCCGCGAGCTGCCGGGCGTACAGCGATTTCGAGAGGGTACTCTCTCCATAAGCCATGCTGCCGGAACAATCCACCAGCATGTAACAGCGGAGGTTGGTTTCGTCTTCGTATTCCTTGACGTAGTAGCGGCCGGTCTTTCCGTACGCCCGCCAGTCGATGTGCCGGATTTCGTCACCGGGGTAGTATTGCCGGTGCTCAACGAACTCGATGCTGGCTCCCTTGTAGGGGCTTTTGTGCTGCCCCATCACGTACCCCTCGACGACCAGCCGCGCGACGAGATCGAGATTTCCGAATCGCGCGAGAGCGGTCGGGTCGTGGAGCGGCGCGGCGGACGGATTGAGGGATTGAGGGTACGCCATCGAGTTTGATTCGCGTTCGGTGAGTTAAGTTCGGGATGAAAAAAACGCCCCGGAGGGGTCTCCGGGGCGCGTTCTCAGTTTCGATCGAGTCTGAACCTAATTCTCTTCGGGAGTTT
>DATKCB010000674.1:0-5425 GCA_035513495.1 Planctomycetaceae bacterium
ATTCCCAGCATCGCGATCGCGAGCAGAATGACAGCGAATCTGGGGATACTCGATCGACGGGAAACCGCCGCCGATTCCGAGTTCTCCCGTCTCGTCCGTTCGCTGGTTGCGTTCCACAGTCGCCGAAGCACAAAGATATCCAGGATGAGACACACCAGAACGGCAAAGAACAGCATCATCGTAGCGACGATCCTATCGCTTGTTCCGAAAAAGCTTTTGCATAGCAGCATGACGATGCCCACGATCAAGGCGTTCACGAGCAGCGTCGGAAACATCACGGCGTCGAAGAACGCCAGCCCGCGACCGGTGACTTTTCCCTCACTGCGACGAATGTCTCCCAGTGCCAGCCACCCCAGGATTGTCGTGGGAAAAGTCGCGATCAATAATACGACGTTGAGCATGATCATGGGCTGATCAGGCGTGACGGATGGTTGTCCGGGACCTGGCGAAACGCTCGTTCTCGCAACCACCACCATTGGAACGATAAACAGAAATAGCGCCCAGACCGCTCCCGCGATCGCTTTTCGCGAAACGCGCGGAGTTGCGTCGCTCGCAATCACCGGCCAGTTCCGGAACGATTCTTTCACACCGGGTTTCCCCAGTGCGAGCAGCCCCCAGATGCCCACCGGCTGTCCCAGAAAACTCCCGAGTAATGCCGCCTGATATTTTTCGCGGCTCACTAAATGCCAGCCTCCCCGCAACACGAGTGCGCCGACCGACAGCAGAAAGCAAGCGATTGTCACCAGCGCAGAACCCTCAGAATTCGATTCTCTGCCCAACCTGTCGTTCAGCATGATGATCCCGTTACCCAGTAGCGAGACTCCGAACAAAGCCAACAACAGTCCGTAGAGCATCAACGCGATGCCGGGCGCTTTGGTCGGGCTTTCGGGTACAACGGGTGCCGGTTCGATTCCATGCTGCTCGGCGAGTTCTTCGACGGTCTGCCGGGCCTCCTCCCTGCCGACGCCGGTCATCGCTTCGTAATTGCGGATGGCACGCGGCTGGTCTTTTCGAACCAGCGGCAGCACGGCCGCTTTGGCGTCGCCGTGAAGACGGCGCGCGGGTCCGGAGGGCTGCACCAGCCTGTCGTCATCCGCCCGGCGTCCGACGTGCCGGAACGACATCGCGCTCAGTATGAGCGACACGACTCCCGCCGCGAGCGAACAAAAATAAGCGGGCTGAAAGTTTCGATAGAACTCGATATTTCGAATCAGAGTGCGGTTGCCGAAGCGATCCGTGACCTGATGAAATACCAGGATCTCGTTGAACAGGAACATCGTAAAGACCACGAAACCTGCTGCGAGCGTCAACAGCCCGGCTTGCCAGATTTGTATCGGTTTTATCGAGGGAATCGCGGCGGCCAGCACTGCGACCAAGGCGAACCCGGCCACGGTGAACGAACTGCTGGAGACGTCCGATCCTTTCAGAACGAGAGACGACGAAAGCTCCGGGCCCGAAACAATCACCCAAGGAGCAAAGATCGTCGCGATTCCGATCAGGCACACGAGCAACAACAAGCCGACAGGGAGTGACGCGGATCGCCGTCCGCTCTGCTCTTCTGGCGTCGCCGCAACCCAGTGCCACAAGTTCGACACCTGACGCTCCATGATCGTCGAGAAGCCTCGCGCGGCTGGCCGAGAAGGAAATCGACCGGCGGGTGCGATCGGGTCGGCAGAACCGCTGGAGATTTTCTGCACGTCGATCTTCACGGCGCTGGCTGTTTGATACCGGCGATCTGGCTCGCGAGCCAGCGCGCGGAGCACGATTTCATCCAGCCGCACGTCGACGTCCACTTTTTTCGACGGTGGATCGAATATCCCCTGCGGGACTTCGCCCGTCAGCATCTCGTACAAAATCACTCCGAGCGAATAGATGTCGGCCCGGTGATCGACTTGCCGAGTCCCCTGCATCTGTTCGGGTGCCATGTATTGCCAGGTTCCCATGACCTGCCGGGATTTCGTCAGTCCCGAGCTTTCGAGCGTTCCCCCGATCAGCTTGGCTAAGCCGAAGTCGGCGATTTTCACTCGGCCATGCGTATCGACCAGAATGTTTTCCGGCTTGATGTCCCGATGCACGATGCCTTGTTCGTGAGCGTAATGCAGGGCGTCGCAAATCTCGGGAATGATCCGCAGCGCGACGGATGAGTCGAGATGCTCGTGCATCATCTCGCGCAGATTGACCCCTTCGACGTATTCCATCACGAGGTAGTAGAGTCCGTCGGAGACTCCGAAATCGTGGATCGTCACGATGTTGGGATGATTCAGTCTGGCGAGCGTTCGCGCTTCGCGGGAAAAGCGTTCGGCGAATCCCTGCTGCTGTTCGACGTCGGGGCGAATGATCTTGAGGGCGATGATCCGGTCGAGCGTCGTCTGCCGGGCTTTGTAAACAGCTCCCATCCCACCGTGCCCGATCAGTTCGAGCAGTTCGAACTGAGGGAAACGGGAGGCAATCTCCTCTGGGCGAGGCGCATCGAATGCTCGGGCCGCATGCGTAGGCGTGTTGGCGATCTCCGAATCGGTCGGAGGAGTATTTCCCGACCAGCTTTCCAGACCGATTTTCATCAGGCACGCCGGACAGGGAATGGACGGATCTCCGCCCGCCATCTCGTTTCCGCAACGAGGACAAACAGAATTGGAATTCAGGGCGTCAGCCATCGCGTCGTTTCTCCAGAAATTATGGTCTCACGATCCCATGAAACAGTCGAGTCAATTTGTTACCAAAATCCCGGAAAAATCCGGTCCCGAGGACGTCCCAACCCAAAAAAAGCGTTTCTCCCGCAACTTTTCCCGTCTGGACGTGTTAAAATCTCCTGCTGATGACTGTCGAAATTGATCGGTATTGAGCGACGATTCGCTCCGGTCGATTCCTATCACGAAGGTGGCCTTATGTCCGGTTTCCGATTGTCTGAGAAAATGTTTCGAATCGCATTCTCGATGGGTGCGATTTTCTTGTTCGGTTCGACTGGCTCAGCTCAACAACCGCTGTCCGCACAGCAGGTGGCCGGTCAAATCGATCGTGAGATCGAGCAGGCTCTGGCGGAAGCCAAGGTTCAGCCGGCTCCGGTGGTTGGCGACGAAGATTTTCTGCGTCGCATTTCGTTCGATCTGACGGGGGTTCCCCCCTCCGCTTCCGAAGTGACGCTGTTTTCCCTGAATCCGGATTCGAGCAAACGAACCGATCTGATTCACCGTCTGCTCGACGAACGGGAGTTTGCCCAAAACTGGTCCCGTTACTGGCGGGACGTGATTTTCTCCCGCGCAACCGATATGCGAACCGTCCGGTTTCAACGAGTTTTTGAAACCTGGATGACTCAGCAGCTTTCGGAAAACCGATCTTGGGACAAAATCGTCACCGATTTGGTGACCGCGACCGGCGACGTCTCCGAAAACGGAGCGACCGCGCTGTTGATGGCTCATGGAGGCGACGCAGCGGAAATCGCCGCCGAGACCTCCCGGATTTTCCTCGGGATACAGATTCAATGTGCGAACTGCCACGATCACCCGACCGATCAGTGGAAGCGGGAAGACTTTCATCAACTCGCGGCCTTCTTCCCCCGCGTTCAATTCCGGCAGGTCCGAGACGGAGATCGGCGTTCGTTCGAAATCGCTTCTTTGCAGGCCCCTCCTCCCGGTCGCCGCGGTCCCCAGAGAGATCCCCGTTCGCTGTTCGAAGACCGCGACCGGTTTTTCCAGCAGATGGACCGCAACCGCGACGGAAAAGTTGTCGCGAGCGAACTGAACGGTTCCCCGCTCCAGCGCGTCTTCGAGCGGTTCATGGAAAACGGAGATAGCAACAAGGATGGAGAACTCACGCTGGAAGAGTTCAAGAAAATTCCCGCACCTCCCCAGCAACAGGCGGGACGGGGGAGCGCGGAATATTTCATGCCCGATCTGTCCGATCCTTCCTCGCGAGGAACCGAGGTTCGTCCGACGTTTTTCGTCGGGACGCGAGTCGCTGCCGCAGGCTTGAGCGATGAAGACCGGCGTCTGCTGCTGGCTCAATATCTGTGCGATCCGGAAAATCCCTGGTTCGCCAAAGCGTATGTCACTCGTATCTGGGGAGAATTGACCGGAGACAGTTTCTATATGCCGATCGACGACCTCGGTCCGGGACGATCGGCGCGAAACGAAACCGCACTCAATCTGCTTGCCGAACAGTTCGTCGCTCACGAATACGACATCAAATGGCTCTTTGAAACGATTGCTCAGACTCGCGCCTATCAGCGCGCCGTCTCAGAAACCAGCGAACTCGCGTTCGCGTCGTCCGCACCATCCCGACTCCGCAGCGATGCCTTGTACGATTCGTTTCTGAACGCGATCGGTTCCAGCGGCGAGTCCCGATTTTCGGGACGCGGTCCGGGCGGCCCAGGTGGTCCGCGAGGTTTCCAGGGGGGTGCGCGGGCTCAGTTCTCGCAACTGTTCGGATACGACCCTTCGACTCCGCAGTCGGATCTGACCGGCACGATCCCGCAGTCGCTCTTCTTCATGAACTCACCGACGGTCGAGGGAGCCATTCAGTCCGACCGGGGCATGCTGCGATCCATTCTCAACCGCTTCGATTCGAACGAAGATGTGATTCGTGAGTTGTACCTGACCGTCCTCTCGCGAACCCCCAAAGCCTCCGAGATCGAACTCGGCCAGACGTACGTCAAGGAAGTGGGAGACCGCAACGAAGCGTTCGAAGATCTCTATTGGGCCTTGCTCAATTCAAGCGAGTTTCTGACGAAGAGATAGGAGTCAGGAAATAGGAATTAGTTTGAGAAAAGTGACGCATTTAACTTTGAACTGTTAATTCTTCCACTTTTCCTACCTCGCTAATTCGATTGATTGATTACACAACCACACCACCGGGTGAAACAGAGGATCAGACGATGAGCAGTTCAATTCACGAAAACCTGCAAATCACTCGCAAGAGGATTGCCCGCCGCAGTTTTCTGCACACGGTCTCTGCCGGTGCACTGGCTGCGGGAACGCTCTCCTTCCGGGAGGTGATGAGCCTTCAGGCTGATGAACTCCGCAAACAGGGCAAGCGGATGATCCTGCTCTGGATGCAGGGGGGTCCCAGCCAGATGGAATCGTTCGATCCCAAACCGGGCACCGACAACGGCGGTCCGACCACCGAGATCGAGACGTCTGTCCCCGGCATTCGGATCGCGGAAGCCTGGGCGAACACGGCTCGAGTGATGGACCACCTCACGATTGTCCGTTCGATGACCAACAGGGAAGGCAACCACCAGCGCGCCACCTATCAGATGCACACCGGCTACGCTCCCTCGGGCAGTGTCAAGCACCCTTCTCTGGCGGCCAATCTGTCGACGCATCTCGCCGATTCCGCGTTCGATCTCCCGTCGATTGTTTCGGTGGGAAGACCGCTCTCCGGTTCGGGTGCCGGTTATCTGGGTGTCAATTTCGAACCCTTTGTCGTC
>DATKCB010000675.1:0-5656 GCA_035513495.1 Planctomycetaceae bacterium
CGATTCCCCGCCTCCAGTGACTCTTCGCGAGTGAGGGATCGAGTTTCACCATCCGCTCGTAGTCGGCAACGGAACCCTCGAATTCTCCCAGAAAGAACCGCAAATCACCGCGCCGGGAATACAGATCGACGGCCTGAGGAGACTTTTCGATCGCATCGGTCAGACGCTGCGTTTCCGTGTTCCAGGCTTCGATCTGTTTCTGAAGGGCGGAATTGCCGGTGTCTGGCTCGGACTGCGGTTGCTCGGCTGCCGATTCGAGGGACATCCAACCAATACAGATGACAGCGAAACCGAGGAAAACTGATTTCATGCGCGATGTCCGTTCCCGAAAAATGAAAATGAACGCGAAACCATTCCAAATAGACGATTGTTTCGACTTGGAGTTCTGAGAGGAGTTTTCTAAAATAGGCACCTCAAGGGAACCTGCACGGTGCCTTGAGTGTCCAAACTTTCAACCACACTGCCCCGTGGTGTAACGGTAGCACATCAGATTCTGGTTCTGATTGTCAAGGTTCGAATCCTTGCGGGGTAATTTCAAGCTCTCCTTTTCGGGAGGGCTTTTTTTGTTGAGCTGGGGGTGTCCGATCGACTTGCAGGGACGTTGATTTGAAAATTCTGAATGCCCAACAATCGAAAAAATGAAATTTTGCTTTTTGAAATCGTTCCGGCTAAAGTGAAACCGTCGCAAGAATTCACTTCGATCCCTCAGTTCACCAGAACCTGCGATGGACAATTCCGCCTCTTCTCATTCGTCCGAACTCACAACCACAAACGGCACGGGTGGTTTGGCGCGGGAGGAGCGCGAAGCACTCTATCATTCGGTGGTCGATAACCTTCCCGTGAGCGTCCTGCGGAAGGATCTCGATGGACGGCTGGTGTTCGTCAACCAGCGGTACTGCGAAGAACTGGGTAAAACTCCTACCGAACTCATCGGTCTGACTGACTTCGACCTGTTCCCGGCGGATCTGGCGGAAAAATACCGCAAAAACGACCTCGATGTGATGGAATCGGGCCGCATCTTCCACGAAGTGGAACAGCACACGCTGCCCGACGGAACGCTTCGTTACGTCGAGTTGTTCAAAAGTCCGGCGCGTTCGGCGGAGGGAAAAATCACCGGCTTGCAGTGCATCTACTGGGACGTCACCGAACGTCATCAGGCGGAATCTCAGTTGGAGTACGAACGCTCGCTGCTGAACAGCTTGATGGATCATCTGACGGACACCGTCTATTTCAAGGACCGGGAGAGCCGCTTTGTCCGTGTCAACAAATGGACCTCGGACCAGTTCGGTCTGGCGTCTCCCTCGGACGCGATCGGAAAAACCGATCTCGATTTCTTTTCCCAGGAACATGCTCAAAAAGCCCGGGCCGACGAAGTTCGCGTGATGGAGACCGGCACGCCAATTCAGGGAATCGAGGAACATGAAACCTGGTCCGACGGACGCCAAACCTGGTGTTCGACGACCAAACTGCCGCTCAAAAACGAAGCGGGAGCAATCATCGGGACGTTCGGAGTCTCCCGCGACATCACGCTGCAGAAGCTGTCCGAAGAACAACTTCGCGAAGCGAAACGGGCCGCCGACGAGGCCAACAAGGCCAAGAGCGATTTCCTGGCGAATATGAGCCACGAGATTCGAACTCCGATGAACGGCATCATCGGCATGACCGAACTCTTGATGAATACGGAACTCGGTCAGGAACAGCGCGATTATCTGAACATGGTCAAGCAGTCCGCCGACGCGCTGATGCGGTTGCTCAACGACATTCTCGACTTCTCCAAAATCGAAGCGGGCAAACTTGAACTCGAAGAGATCGTCTTTAATCTCAGGGACACGATCACGAACACCGTTCGCACTCTCTCCGCACGGGCGGCCGAAAAAGGGCTCGAACTGGCGTGCCGCATCGCGCCGGGCATTCCGGAGTTCCTGATCGGCGATCCGGGCCGCTTGAACCAGATTGTCGTGAATCTCGTCGGGAACGCGATCAAGTTTGCCGAGGCAGGAGAAGTGTTCGTGAACGTCGAGACGCGCGACTCGGAGCCGGAGTGCGTGATTCTGTTGTTTTCCGTCTCCGACACGGGGATCGGAATTCCTCTCAATCAACAGAAAAAAATCTTCCAGGCGTTCGAGCAGGTCGACGTTTCCACAACGCGGCAGTACGGGGGGACGGGGCTGGGATTGTCGATCTCCTCGCAACTCGTCATCCTGATGAACGGAGAGATCTGGCTCGAAAGCGAAGTCGGTCAGGGGACTACATTCTTCTTTACGGCGCAGTTTCGAATCGCCGACGAACAGGCGATTCGGCCGAGAATTCCGCTGGAACAGTTTCAGGGGATGCGAGTGCTGATCGTCGACGACAATCAAACCAACCGGCGGATTCTCGAAGAGGTCCTGCACAACTGGCACATGCAACCGATCGTCGCGGAGAGCGGAGCGGCGGGATTGTCGGAACTTTACCGGGGGATCCACCTGATGAACCCGATTCGGTTGATACTGCTCGACAACATGATGCCCGGAATGAGCGGATTTCAGTTCGCCGAACTCGTCCGCGCGAATCGCGATTTTGACGACTGCGTGATCATCATGATTTCGTCTGCCGTTCGCTCGGGAGACGTCGCGCGTTGTCGCGGCCTGAAAATCGATCGCTGCCTCTCCAAGCCGGTCAAGCAGTCGGAACTGCTCGACACGATTCTGATGCACTTCGATCTGCGAACCTCCGGAGAATCGTTTCCGGAGCTGGACGAACCCGAACCGGAAGTTCCACGCACTTCCCGGCGTATTCTGCTGGCCGAAGACGGACTGGTCAATCAGCAGGTTGCGCTCGGTTTTCTCACGCAGCGCGGACACCGTGTGACGACCGTCGCCGATGGACAGCAGGCCGTCGACGCGCTGTTGCAAGATTCCTTCGATCTCGTGCTGATGGATATCCAGATGCCGGTGATGGACGGTCTCGAAGCGACCAGACTGATCCGGGAGAACGAACAGGAAACCGGCCGGCATCTCCCGATCATCGCCATGACGGCCAACGCGATGAAAGGAGACCGCGAGGTTTGTCTGAACGCCGGGATGGACGGCTATCTCTCCAAACCGATCAACCAGGCCGAATTGTATCGACTGGTCGAATCGATCGGGGCGAGAGATCCGGTGACCGACTGCAAATCATCCCCGTGCGAAAGCGAACCGGCCGAGGATTCGCTCGACGATGAATATGTGTGCTGGTCGCGCGTCGTGAAGCAGCTTCCGGGAGGCCTGAAGGGGACCCGAAAACTGTCGGAACTCTTCCTGGTCGAAGCACGGAAACAAATGGACGAGATTCAAAGTTCCCTCCGGGAGGAAGAGACCGACCGGTTGCGGCGGGCCTGTCACACGCTGAAAAGCTCGGTCGCCATTTTCGAATACCGGGAACTCGAGGGGCTGATGCAACTGCTGGAAGAACTGGCCCGCCTCAACAATCTGGTCGAGTTTTCCGCGCACCTCGATGAACTGCAAGAATCCCTCGATCGGCTGGTCGGTTCGCTCGAAAGTTTTCTGAAGCGGACCGCTCCCCGGTCCTCACCGTCACCCAATGAAGTGCCCACATGATTAAATTGCTCGTCGTCGATGACAATCCCCTCGATCGCGAACTCGCCGCCGGTTATCTGGAAGGTCACGGCTATGAGATCGATTTCGCCGAAGATGGAGCGGTCGGGCTGGCCAAAGTTCGGGCAGCGGCCCCCGATCTTGTGTTGACCGATCTCGACATGCCCGAACTGAACGGTCTGCAACTGGTGCGGGCGCTCCACGCAGAATTTCCCCTGCTGCCGGTGATTCTGATGACCGCCAAAGGGAGCGAAGAAATCGCCGTTCAGGCGCTCGGCAGCGGAGCGTCGAGCTACGTTCCCAAGCGCGCCTTGAGCATGGGACTGGCCGAGACCGTCCGGATCGTGCTCGATGCCGCTCGATCGCGCAAACTCCGTCACAACGTCTTCTCCCTCATGCAGCAAACCGAATCCGTGTTTTCGGTCGGTCACGAACACAGCGGCGTCACGGCGATGGTCGAGTATTTTCGCGACTCGCTCGAAATGATGGAAATCGTTCACTCCGACAACCTCACTCGCGTCTGTACTGCGCTCACCGAAGCGATGATCAACTCAATCGATCACGGGAACCTCGAACTCGATTCAAAACTCCTCGAAGGAGACGATCCCGAGGACTACCGCAAGCTCCGTGCGATACGATTGAAAGAGGCACCCTACGCAAATCGCAAAATCACCATCAGTGCGCGATTGACGAGGGACCAAGCCGTCTTCGCCATCGAAGACGAAGGACCGGGTTTTGATGTCACCAAGGTGCCCGATCCCACCGATCCGGAAAATCTGATGCGCCCCTGCGGACGCGGTCTGCTGTTGATTCGAACCTTCATTCCCGACGTCACCTATAACGACAAGGGAAACAAAATCACGCTGCGGATCAATAAAGAATAGCATCGCTCGTCGAACGACGTTCGCATGCTCATCCTGCTGCGCGATGTGGGCATGGCACTCGGCTTCGAGCAATGGTTCAATGCGCCGGCAGATGCAATTCGACTTTGCCGTGCATCGTGTAGAACCGAAAGCCGCTTCCGTCGGGGACGAGGATCCCGCTCGACTTGTTCTGTTCGACCGGTTGTAGCGGATTGCCGGAATACTTTTTCCAGTGGACGAGATCGTCCGAAACGGCGACGCCCGTCGCCCACACCGAGGGCGTGCGTTCCTTCGACGATCCGTGATAGTACGCATAATATTTTCCTTTGTACGGAACGATCTGATTGAGCGCGACCAGATGCTTGTCGAACTCGGCGGGGCCGGGTGAGAGGACCGGTTCGTCCTGCAGGTTGGTCCAGCGTTGCATGTCCTTCGACGTCGCCAGCCAGATTCCCGCGTCGCGCCGTTCGTAGAACAGATACCACGTTCCGTTTTCGTAGTAACCTGTGGGAGTCCCGTAAGGTCCCGGTTCGATCGGAGTCCCGTCGGTTTTGCGAACGTCCAGCGCTCCCTGTCGCGTCCACTTCACTCCGTCAGTCGAGGTCAATAACTGCGCCTGATCGTCCTTTCCTTCGGCGAACATGTAGTACGTCGGGCCTCGTTTGACGACCATCATGTCTTCGACCCAACCGTCCCGGTAAATCGGGTTGTCCGGGTGTCGCTTCCAGTGGATGCCGTCGTCGGAGGTCGCCAGTCCGAGATATTTCGTGCTCGTTTTCACTCCGTCGTAACCGGTGTACCACATCATCCAGCGGTTTCCCTCGCGGAGAATCCAGCCGCGTTCCCGGATCATCGCGTCCCAGTCCTGTTTGCCCGCCGCTTCGAACACCGGATTCGACTCCGCCGGTTTGAACTCGACGAGTTCTCTGGGGAAGTCCGGATCGGAAACAGGTTTCGCGTCTTCTGCATCGAGCGAGACGAAACTCATTCCCGGCAACAGACAGCAGACCAGAAAACGCAGCAGACTTTTTGCGATGGTCATGGGGATTGTCCAGAATGTTGATTTCCCGAGTATTGATTTCTATTGAAGGAAACCGGCGGGCGTGTGCTGTGCGAGATCGGCGATCATGTCGCGCGTCGCCTGTTCGATCGCTTGTTCCCACTCGTGGGGTGCGAAGCGCTCGCGGTATTTTTCCGAGCGAAACGCAAAATTGATTC
>DATKCB010000676.1:0-2155 GCA_035513495.1 Planctomycetaceae bacterium
ATGTTCAGAGAAGTGTCTGCCATGAGTTGGTTGATTCCCTTGTCTGCTGGAATCGACTTGATTGAGGCGGCGGTGGACCAGCGAAACAGCGTGGGATGACCGCCTTTGCCTTGATGCGTCGGGATCAGAACGACGGCGGAACGCGAATTCCACGCATCCACGATTTGTCGCAGAGTCCCCGGATCGATCAGCGGATGATCGGCGGGAATCAGCATCCAGGCATCGTCGGGACGGGGGGAAAATCGTCGTTCGATTTCAGCGAGTGCGAACTCGACGCTGTCCCGCATTTCGGGAGGGTCGTGTTCCGGTCGCAAAACGGTCGCTCCGCCACGCTCGGCTTCTTCGGCCAGTGCGAGATCGTCCTTGCGAACGACCAGACAGACCGCTTCGATTTCTTCGACCGTGTTCAACGCTGCCAGCAATCGGGCCAGCACCGATTGACCAACCAGATCGAGCAGCAGTTTCGGTTGCCCCATCCGCCGACTGCGGCCGGCGGCGGGAATGATGGTAAAGAGACGCTCACTCATCCACCACCTCCGGCGGTGCGAATGTAAACTCAAACGGAAGTGGTTCCTGCACGACCGCTTTCAGACGCACGGGGCCTGCGGGAGGTTCAAAAATCAGGACGGTCAGTTCCCAGATCGTCATCGTGCGAGACTCGACGATCTGGTCCTTCTCGTCGAGTACCAGCAGATCTACTTTTCCGAGGGAGAGCTTTCGATCTGTGTGACCAGCCAGGAGAGATCGGATTCAATTTTCAAGTTGGAGTTCCGGTCGTTGCGACTGTAACTGACAACATGATTCGAACCGGCAAAAGGCTCTATATTGCTAATTCTACCCTGGGTACCGGTTCCACTCACCAGATTACGAAACTCGTAAGTTCCTGCACCCATTGCGAGCATTGAAACTTTGGAAGTCCGACAACGCAAAGATTCACTGAGCAGAAATGGGGCTGCATCCGGGGGAAGCTGTTCCAGAGACGAACTAAGAACCATGCTTCCCGGGTCGGTCACCGTTCTCGGGTTACGTCGCCAGGGAATCGAAAGTTTCCAGGCCGCTTCGTCGAGCGGGAGACCGGGATTGTAGTTCCCACCTTGATGCCCCAATGCATCCGAAACCTGATACGGATCGATGATTCCATCCTGAATCAACTCTCCCATCTCAGTGACGGTATAACTCGGCTTCAATCGAAATTCGTAACTCTCGGCTCCCGCATCGCTGGTCCATTTCTTGCGGAAATACTGCACGTCTTCCAGCGTGATTGTCACTCCCGAAATCGTTTTGGAGATGGGGAACGGTTCCGGAGTCCAGACCGGGAATGATTTCGCCTTCATCGGATTCGGGATCTCGAACTCGGCCACCGGTTTCGAGTCCGCTCCGTAAATTCGCACGGTCAGCGTGTCGTTCGAATTGCGAAACATCGGAAACAGTGCCAGTCCGGCAATGATTTGCGGCTCGCTGTTCCGATCGGCGGGGGAGTATGGTCGAAAACCAACCTCGCTCGAACAGCCGTACTGAGACGCGACGAATCGAGCCGACTGAGAGTCGAACACCTCGTGCCCTCGCTCGTCGAGGACTGATGTCCTGGTCCACCAGGTCAGATCGTCCGGTTGCAGGGAAGGCTGGTAGAATTGTTCGAACCACAACCCGAGTTGCTCTTCAGAGAATGTCAGATGCAGTTCCATCCGCGCCTCTTCGGGTGAGGCATTAAACATCGAGTTTTCGCGACGGGGATACGGTTGCGTGTGTTCGTGCGTCGTCCCCAGCGTCGCTGCTTTCAGAATCAGTTGCGATCCGTCCGGCATCGTCTGCGAGGCGAGCATCGGCTCGAGTACGTTTCCGGGGACCGGCGTTTTGTCGAACATCGAGACGATGCCGATAAACGCCACAATCAAGATCAGAAACCCGAAAAAACCGCCAACGAGAATCGCCATCGGAGACAGTTTTTTAGAATTGCCGGAGGTGCTTGCTGGAAGATCGGACATAAGTCACTCGTACTTGAGACGACCTGAGAATGGAAATCGCGAACCACCTGCATTTGCGGCCCACCTCGTTTACAATACACAGTATTCCGAACATTTTACTCTCCCACCTCCCACACTTCCACCGCGTTCGATCCGCCGCATGAACATCCTGCCTCCTCTGAAGGTCTTGT
>DATKCB010000677.1:0-3229 GCA_035513495.1 Planctomycetaceae bacterium
TCGGCAGTCTTCGATCGGTTCGGAGACAGTGCGCTGAATCTCACGCTGCGATGTTTTCTGGCGGACTTCGAGGACCGGTTGAACGTCATTCACGAGTTGCACACCGCGATCGACCGTAAATTCAAGCAAGCAAAAATTGAAATCGCCTTTCCCCAGATGGATCTCCACCTACGGAGCATCGAGAAATCGGTCGAGCCGTTACCGCTGCGTCAGTTGGAAACACCGCCACCCGCTTAACAATCCAACCGAAGAACACGAACGACATCCACACTCAAACCCGCTCCAAAATCACCACCCCATAATCCGGAACATTTAATTGGTGATTCCGTTGCAGCCGCGCATCGCGGCCTCCGTTAGAGTGTTCGTCTTCGTGTTCAGCCTGGATCGCAAACGCGGGCCAAGTCGAGTTGTAGAGTTCACGGTAGCGGCCCCACGGGAGGTTCAGACTTTCCAACGATCGCTCGCCTGACCAGCCTCCGAAGTTGAGCAAGATGTAGAAATCGTTAGCGACTCCGCGGGTGAACGCCAGCAGTTGAGATTCGGCGAGTACGACCCGCAGCGGTGCCGGGCCTTGAATACTGGGGTTGCGGCGGAGGTGGCAGAGGTCGCGCCACCAGGCGCGGATGTGGCCTCGGTCCGGGTTGGAAAGATATTCCGCCAAGTCCAGTGGATCGCTGCCGCCGACGTGAAATTGCCGGTCTTCCCCCGATTCTCCCCCCATGAAAAACAGCGGGATGCCGCGCGACATCAGCGTGGCGGCGGCGGCGACTTTCGACATCCGCCAGCCTTGTCCGTACTCGGCGAGGTAAGCGACCCGGTCGCGGACGTTGCCGACCTCGTCGTGGCTTTCGGCGTAGTTCGTGATCTTGTACCAGTCGTCGCACACAGAATGACTGAGCTGAAACGCATCGGCGAGACGCGACATCCCGAACTTGCGTTTGCAGGCGTCGACCATCCGATCGTGGAAATCGTCGCACCACTGCGAGTCCATCGGACCGCCGTAATTGGTGAGACTCCATTCGTTCGGCAGATGCTCGGCGGTCAGGAGGCAGTTGTGTCCGACCTGCGTCGTCACGGCGTGGCGGAGCGTGTGCAGAAACTCCCACCCGCCCCCCGATCCGAGTTTGCGGACGTGGAGACTCCAGCGATCCCAGGCCGCGGAATGCACGATCGTGGCAGTGTGGTCGAGGCGGAATCCGTCGATGTGAAACTCGTTGGCCAGATAGACCAGGTTCTGCGCGAAGAAATGCCGGCACTGCGGATGATCGAAGTTGATCATCGCTCCCCACTCCGTATCGCCGTCGAAGAAACTCTCACGGGCGACCTGCCACAGAATGTTGTGAGTCCCCCCTGCATGGTTGAACACGACATCCACGATCACAGCCAGTCCGTGCTGATGGCAGGTGTCGACGAGGTACTTGAGATCGTCCGGTCCCTCCTCACCGCAGTAATTGTTCTCGACGGCGTAAAAATAGGCGGGGTCGTACCCCCACGAGTTGTCGCTGCCGACCTCGTTGATCGGCATCAACTGGATCGCAGTGACACCTAGTTCTCGGATGTATCCGGAATGGTGAGAAATTTCGCGAGCCACGCGTCTCAGCGGCGGTTCGTTCTGAAAGCGATTGGTGAATCGGCTGGGATGAAGCTGGTAGACGATCAGCGATTCCCAGCCGGGTCGATGCCACTCCCGATCGTGCCAGACATACCGATCGGGACGGACCAGCCGCGACGCCGCGTTTTCATTCGCTCGCTCGACCCATCCCGCGGCGGGGTCCTGCAACCGCCGATGCTCGTCGAACAGAAATTGATACTTCGCTCCGTGATAATCGGGCATTCCGGAAGGGAGTCCGGCTTCGATCTGTTGAATCGGGACACTCGCCCACCAGTACGTTCCGTCGCGTGTGGATTTCATTGAGATCGGATGGCTCAGCCAATCGGTCCATTCGCCGATCAGATCGACGCGCGCGGCTTGCGGTGCGTGCAGCGCGAAACGCATGGTGTCGCCATCGACGTAGGCTCCCGGTCTCCGGATGGAAAACGGCGGGTCGGCAACCATGTCCGACGACGGCGCCGCTTCGAGGGGCTGACGGCGTCCCAACACAACGTAGCGGTTCGCGGGGGAATCTGCGATTGACAGTTGAATTGTGTGGCGGTGGAGATTCTCCCAGCGACCGTACTCGTCGAGAAATTTGATCGAGGTGACGACTTCGGGATAGATCTGGAGCGAAACGTGGCCTTGTGCATCGACGGGGATTCTTTCGGCCAGCGGTGCGCGGGCGTGATTAATCCAGACGTGAACGAACAGGGAATCCCGCAATGGACTGAGATCCCGGTTGGCGACGGTCAGATCGAGTTGCACGTTCGGTTCGGGTCGGGCCGTGTACAGGTGGCTGTCCCCTTCGAGCGTCCAGAACTCGGTCGGTTCGCTGATGGCGATCTGTCTGCGTTTCGCTTCGGCGTGCTCCCACTCGTCGGCCAGATGCAATCCCGGATTCCAGAACAGACAACCGTAAGGAAGATGTGCGAACAGATTCGTTTCGTAGGTCGTCCATCCGTCGTCGCCGGGCACACCCGCGATGTCGGTCGCGTAATCGTCGCCCTCGGCCCAGAGCCGCATGGTCGCCAGCGAATCGAGGGTCTGTCGATAGTGGATCCGTAGTCGATGCTGCTTGGGGAGAGCAGGGGCGATCACGCCCGTGTCGCTATGCGTCCAGATCTCAGGCCCGTCATCGGCGACCCACCAGCGATTCGCGATATCGACTTCGAATTCGGGATGCACCTCGTCGAATTTGCGAATGAATTTGAACTGGGCGAACGATCGCTCGTGAGGCTCGAGTTGGACGTCGAAGATCGGGCCCAGATGGTTCTCCCCGGATTGCGAGATGCGGCGGCTGCGATCCGTAACGGGATCCCAGAGATACATCTGGCCGGGACGGAACCGCGATTGGGAGATCAAATGGACCCGCAGGTTCGACTGCGAACTCAACCGGGGATCCCGCGTAACGACGCGGGCCGCGTCTTGGGTGAACCAAACCGCATCAGGGAAATCACATCCTTGTCGTCGCGGCAGTTCGCGTTGATGCTCGTTCTTCTCGTACTCTCCGGGTGAGCTGTCGGCCTTGAAGTCGAACAGCATGAACTTGACCGGTTCACAACAGATATCCGCCTGTAAATCGCAGCGAAATTCGACCCAACCGTCGGGATCGGGCGGTGCTTCAGGTCGCAGATA
>DATKCB010000678.1:0-9567 GCA_035513495.1 Planctomycetaceae bacterium
GGGGCAGAGTGCGACGTTCGTAAACAAGGTATTCCTGGCACAAGTGAGCATCGCGTTGGGATTGGTCTCCATGCTCGTTCCGGGCGCGACTCCGAAAAATCCCGCTTCGGGATTGATGGCATACAGTCGTCCGTCGGGGCCGAATTTCAGCCAGGCGATATCATCTCCGATCGTTTCGACTTTCCAGCCAATGTCCCGGAACTCCTTCGGCGGGACCATCATCGAGAGATTCGTTTTTCCGCAAGCCGAAGGAAACGCCGCACAGAGATACGTCTTGTTTCCGTCGGGATCGGTCAGACCGAGAATCAACATGTGCTCGGCGAGCCAGCCTTCCCGGCGGGCCAGCACGCTCGCCAGCCGCAGCGCGAAGCATTTTTTACCCAGCAGAGCGTTTCCTCCATAGTTTGAAGAAAAGCTCACGATCAGATTTTCGTCGGGAAAGTGGCTGATGTAGCGCTGTGCGGGATCGAGCTGGCCGATCGAATGTAAGCCCTTGACGTATTCACCGTCGTCCCCCAGTTCGTCGAGCGCGACCTGTCCTATCCGGGTCATGATCCGCATGTTGGCGACGACGTACGGACTGTCGGTAATTTCGATGCCGACTTTCGCCATCGGACTTCCAGGCGGACCCATCAGGTAGGGAATGACGTACATCGTCCGTCCCTGCATGCAGCCCTCGAACAGCGGATCGACGAGTGCGTGCATCTTGCCGGGAGCCATCCAGTTGTTGGTCGGTCCGGCATCTTCCCGGCGGGCGGAACAGATGAAGGTTCGATCCTCGACGCGGGCGACGTCGTTGACGTCGCTCCGGGCGTAGTAGCTGTTGGGGTGTTTGAGGGGATCGAGTTTGATCAGCGTTCCGTCGGCTTCCATGTCCGCGTTGAGTCGGTCGATTTCGGTCTGGCTTCCATCGCACCAGTGAACCAGATCGGGTTGTGCCATGCGGGCGACCTCCTCGACCCAGGCTTTCAGATTCTGATGAAACATTCCATCCTCGTTGGTGATAAGCGAATCCCGGCAGCGCATCCGTACGATTGAATCAGTGGAGAATACGCCGGGCTCTCGATGAGAGCAAGCCGTGTTCCAGGCTGGCGCGAACTCCGCCGAGTTCCAAATCTGCGATACGGAAATCAAAGTCAATTCCACCGCGGATTGCGCCGATCCAAGCTTATCGTGGCCAGTGCGAGCTTGAGTAACAGATAACTCAGGTCCGCACAGCCGGACCCTACGGCTGGCGACTTTTTTCAGAAATCTTCCGGCATTTCGCGCGGAGCGATCGCAGGATGTTGCGCGCTCGTGACCAACCTCCCGGCTCCTGCGTCGGGGAGGGTGTTGTCAAATTGATGACAGATTTTCAAAGAACAGGGGGTGTTTTGTTTCACGTTCGGCCGAAGTTGACCAAATTGGAGGATGTCAAGTTGTCAAGTTGTCAACTTCAGAAAACCTCGGGGAAAACACCCGAAAACGCCCGATTGTGAAGACCGCGCGCCATCAAATTGATGACACTTTGCATCGCAAAGCTTGTTTCACATATTCCGGGGGGGCTGGATGTTGTCAAATTGATACACCTCCGATGGAAGGAATTGATAATTGACAATTTTTCTGCTCCGCTTTCGAAACTCTCTCTACCTATAGGCGACTTTGTTGCGCAACACGCTCACGTCAATCTCGGCTTGTCGCAGATTCGCCTCGTCACCTACAATCCGCGCTGCAAAAGTTTGTGGGATTGTCATGTCGGATTATCGCGTTCAACTCGATCTGTTCGCCGGGCCGCTGGACCTGTTGTTGTATCTGGTCCGCCGTCAGGAGGTGGATATTCTCGATCTGCCGATGGGGCGTCTCACGAGTCAGTTTCTCGAATTTCTGTCGACAATCGAGTTTATCGACATCGATCTGGCGGGCGATTTTGTCGTCACGGCCTCGGCCCTCACCGAAATCAAAAGCCGCCAGGTGTTACCGCAACCCGACGAGGAACTCGACGAGCCGGAGCTCGAGTCGGAACCGCACGGACAACTCATCCAGAAATTGCTGGAATACAAGAAGTTCAAGGAAGCCTCGTTCGCGCTGCAGGAAAGGTCTGCCGAGTGGCAGGAGCGCTATCCCCGGCTCGCCAACGAGCGACCTTCGGTCAATAAAAAAAATCCGGCACAGGATCGAATCAAGGAAGTCGAACTGTGGGATCTGGTCAGTGCCCTGTCCCGCGTACTCGAAACCCGGGAGGTCATTCAGGAGTCGAGAATTGCTTACGACGACACTCCCATCGCGGTCTGGGCGGAGCGAATTTCGCGGGTTGTGATCGAACGCGGGCGTTGTGCGTTCAGCGATTTTTTCGAAGGGGAGAACCTGCGAAGCCGGATCGTCGGAATCTTTCTGGCGATTCTCGAGTTGGTCAGACACCACGAGTATCGCGTCGAGCAAAACATCGCGTTCGGAGAAATCTGGATCAGTCCCCCGCAGCATCGGGTTGCCGGTCCGGTGATCTTCGGCGAGTCTGAGAGACAAGAATTCTCCGACGAGTAAGCGGTGCGAACTTGTGCGGGGCGAACTTGTGCGGGGCGATCGTCTCTCGAATCAGACCGCCGATTTGGGTTCTGTTTCTTGCGGCGGCTGTTCGGCAGTGGCCGGTTCGATTTCTTCGAGAAACAACGTATAGATTGCGAGCATGACGGCACCGCTGACGAGGAAGACGTCGGCGTAGTTAAAAATGGGCCAATCGTAACTCCACAGGTTGAAATGCAGGAAATCGCGAACGGCGTATTCCAGATCACCGAATTCGTTGCGCGCTCCGTGGAGCGCCATGCGGTCGTACAAGTTGCCCAGGGTGCCCCCCATAATCATTGCCAGCGAGAGGGTTAACCAGCGGCTGGCCGAGGCGTGACCGCGAATAAAAAGCCAGTACAGAATAAAGCCGATGGCAATGAAGCTGAGCGTCGCGAAGCCCCAGGTGAAACCTTGTCCCATTCCCCACAACGCTCCGTGATTGAACGTGGTGAAATAGCGAAAGGTGATGCCGGTTCCGAAGACCGAGACAGGCTCTCCGTCCGCCTGAGCGGGGTAACCGAGTTCGGAAAAGACGGAGTCCTTGGTATAAAGATCCCATCCGCAGGTCACACACACCACGATCCAGAACAGGAGATGACGATGGATCGAGACCGACGAGTTCATGTGGAAAGTTCTTCGCGTTTCCGTTCGCATTCGACGCAGTTGCGGGTGTAAGGGATCGCATTCAGACGAGTTTTCGGAATCGCGGCCTTGGATCGGGACTTTCCTTGTTGCAGACACAATTCGCATAATCCGTAGGTTCCTTCCTGGATTCGTTCGAGCGCCGCGTCAATTTCTCCCAGGACTTCCTGGTCGTTCTCGACAAACTGCAATGCGAACTCTTGTTCGTAGTTATCGGAACCCAATTCGGCGAGATGAGTGGGACTGTGCTGTCCCGAGGAACCATCGTGTCCGGTCAATGCTTCATTGGTGAGCTGATCCACATCTCCCCGCACTCGAGCCCGAATAGACAGTAAAATGGCCTTATATTTCTCGAAATCTTGACTTTTCATTGAGAGAGCGATCTTTCACCTGTGATCGGGCGGGAAAACGCGACATTATGGGGGTCCGCTCACACAGGGTCAAGATGCCACTGTTCTTCAATGCAGGATTTTTCAGTCTCGGCGTCAGTATAGACGATCGGGACGAACTCTGAGAGTGCAATTTAAGACCGTTCCCGATGCGACACAACTTGCTGCTATCAATTGATTTACCGGAAATTCGCCGGTGCGGAATCAGCCTTTCAGAGTTGAAGCTCTCCGCCGCACGGCTTAGCATACCCCCAGTTTTAAGCATCCTCAAGCGGACTGGTCTTGCGCGCTGATTCTTCAGGACTCTTTGGCAACATCCATCTTTCGGAGGTTTCGACATGACGGCAAGTAGAGAACTCAAAATTGGAGCGACTGCACCAAAATTCACGCTCCCGGGATTCCCCGAACAAAAATACCGCTTGTCGGACGCTCTCTCGAAGGGGCCGGTGGTTGTGTATTTCTATCCGCGGGACGATACACCCGGATGCACCACGGAAGCTTGCGGTTTTCAGGAAATCATGCCGAAACTCGAAAAGTTGAAGGCGACCGTGTTCGGCATCAGTGGCGACGACCCGGTTTCGCACGAGAAATTCGCCAGGAAATTCGGCTTGCAGTTTCCGCTGCTCTCGGACATCGACCACAAAATCTGCGAGAAATACGGTGTTTGGGTGGAGAAAAATATGTACGGAAAGAAATCGATGGGGATTCAGCGGGCGACGTTCCTGGTTGGCGCCGATGGAAAAATTGCCGAAATCTGGCCGAAAGTGAAGGTTGAGGGACACATCGAGGAAGTTGCCGGAGCGCTTGCCGATCTCTGAGAGTCTCCGAATTACACCGTTTTGGAACGAATCTTCGTGTTCCTGGAGGGGTTCAACTGAGAGGAAGGGATTTGCAACAAATCCTTACGGGAGCTACGATAGGTGGCCGCGCTCGTCTTTCCGGCGAGTGATTGAGTTCGCAGAAATTCACTCGGATCGGAGAACAAGATGGTTCGGCACCCCCACACTCGAAACATTTCGCGAGGTGGATTTACACTGGTCGAGCTGCTCGTCGTGATGGCGATCATCGCGCTGCTGGTTGCCCTGCTGCTGCCGGCGGTGATGCGGGTTCGGGAGCGCGCGAATCAGACCAGTTGTTTGAACAATCTGCACCAACTGGTGATCGCAACGCACAATTACCACGACATTTATCAAAGCTTCCCTTCGGGATTGATCTCGTTTCCGGGACAGGATATGAACGTCAGTTTTCCCGAACCCGGTATGTTTCTGATTCAAGATGCGAATTTCGTTCAATCGCAACTGCAACTCACCGACTGGGTGATGTCGCGCCACTGGAGCTGGCAATCATTTCTCCTCTCCGAGATGGGTGCGACAACAGTAAAGCCGGACTTTCGGTCCCCCAAGACGACGCAAAACAATCTCGATGCAATGAGCGTCGAGATCGAGAGCTATCTTTGCCCCTCGGCGTCACTACCCAGCGCGCGGCCCGACGGATTCGGCTACACGAGTTATCGCGGGAATATGGGAACCGACGGCGTGAACGGCGTGCTGTATCTCAACAGCAATACCGGGTTTCGCGATATCAAAGACGGAGATACCGAAACGATCATGATCGGCGAGACGCTGTTCGGCTTCTGGGCTGACGGCATGAGCTGCTGTGCGCGAGTCTATCCCGATACCGACAATGACGGTCGTCCGGACAGACCCATTTTCGACGGTTACTGGCCCGATACCGACCCTGCCACCGGGTATCAATTTTTTGGATTCGGCTCGTTTCACGGTGAGACCGCGAACTTTTGTATGGTTGACGGCTCGGCCCGCCCGATCGCGAAGAACATCGACCACACGATCATGTGGGCGCTTGCCACGCGCTCCGGCGGCGAACGAATCAAAGACGATTTCTGATCTTACAGAAATCCCAGACAGGGACTCCAAGGATGGAGCAGTTGATTGTGCAGGGAGGGCGTACGCTGTCCGGTCGCGTTGCGATCAGCGGTTCGAAAAATGCTTCGCTGCCGATTCTGGCCGCGTCGATTCTGGCGGAAGAACCTGTCGTCTTGCGCAACGTCCCGAACCTGATCGATGTTGAGATCATCACCCAATTGCTGATGTCTCTCGGCATCTCAGTGCTGGAGCGAGAAGATGGCTCGCTGAGACTGGAAACCGTCGATCCGGCGCAGTGCATTGCGGGTTACGAGCTGGTCAGCCGGATGCGGGCGAGTATCTGTGTCCTCGGACCTCTGATCGGCAAACGGGGTTATGCCCGGGTCGCTCTTCCGGGAGGCTGCCGAATCGGTGACCGGCCGGTGGATCTCCATCTGCACGGCTTGCGGGCTTTGGGTGCCGAGATTCGCGTCGAAGGAGGGGACATCATCGCCGAAGCCGATCGACTCGTCGGAACGAAAATCAATCTCGCAGGCCCCTGCGGGAGTACGGTCACGGGTACGTGTAATGTGATGTCGGCGGCGACTCTCGCGCGGGGCGTCACGCTGATCGAATCGGCGGCGTGCGAACCGGAAGTGGCGGACCTCGGCCGATTTCTGATCGGGATGGGTGCCCGAATCGAGGGGCTGGGGACAAACCAACTTGTGATCGAAGGAGTCGAGGAACTGCTGGGAACCGATCATACGGTGATTCCCGACCGAATCGAGGCGGCGACGCTGGCGATTGCGGCGGCGATCACCCGCAGTCGGATCGAACTCGAACAATTCCCGTTCGGCGATCTGTGCGAGGTGCTCTCCGGATTGCGTTCGATCGGAGTGGAGATCGAGCAGAACGGTGCCATCGCCCGCATCGAAGGGCGCAATCCGCTGCGAGCCGCCGATCTCGTCGCCAGACCGTATCCCGGAATTCCGACCGACACGCAGGCGCAATTCACGGCGTTGCTCACTCTCGTACCGGGATTGAATACTGTCACCGATGCGGTCTTTCCCAACCGGTTTATGCACGTCCCCGAATTAAGACGACTCGGGGCGAACATTCGTTGCGCGGGGGGGACGGCCACGATTCGAGGCACTCGGCGATTGACGGGTACCGATGTTGTCGTGTCCGATCTGAGAGCGGGTGCGGCGCTGGTGTTGGCCGGACTGGCCGCGGAGGGAACGTCCATCATCCATCGGATCGATCACCTCGATCGAGGTTACGAACGGCTGGACGAAAAGCTCAATCGTCTCGGCGCGGAGATCCAGCGCGTGGAAGACCGTCAGAGCTTCGCGTCTGACACCATACCTTGGACGACAGCTTCGGAGACTGCCGCGGCCGCGTGAATTTCTACAGAATGGCTGCCGCCTTGACGTTGATTCCCTTGAGCTGCATCTTGAGTTCCTCCACGTTGGGAGAAACCTCATAAGCCGCTGCGCGGCTGATGAATTCCTTGTTGATGAAGAAATACAGACTGTCGTTAAACATCTGCATCCCTTCTTCTTTTCCGATCCGAATCGCGGCGGACAGTTTCTCATCGTGTTCTTCGAGAACCAGTTTTCGGACGGTCGGATTGAATCGCATGATCTCGACGATCGGGACGCGGCGCGGCCGATCGATGATTGTCGGCAACAGCTTTTGCGCGACGATCGCCCGCATGTTAAAACCCATCGAGCTGCGGATCGCGGTGTGCATGTCCTGCGGGAAGAGGTCGAGAATACGCCCGATGGTACTGGGAGCACCGGAGGCGTGGATCGTTCCGAACACGAGGTGACCCGTTTCGGCGGCGTGAATCGCGGTTTCGAACGTTTCGCGGTCGCGCATTTCTCCCACCAGCATGATGTCGGGGTCTTCGCGGACGGCGTGTTTCATCGCAACGTGAAAGTCGATCACATCCTGCCCGATTTCGCGCTGGTTGATCAGACATTTGTCGGAGGTGTAAACGAATTCGATCGGGTCTTCGATCGTGAGAATGTGCTTGCGGTAATTGTGGTTGACCCAGTCGAGCATCGAAGCGATGGTGGTCGATTTCCCCGATCCCGTCACCCCCGCGAGCAGCACCATCCCCTGGTCGAACTTGCACAGTTCTTCCATGACCGGCGGCAGGTACAGCCCTTCGAAGTTCGGAATGAACCGTTCGATTTTACGGGCGACCATTCCGAGCAGACTGAGCTGAGTCATCAGGTTGACGCGGAAACGCCATTCTTCGCCCCCTTCGATGATGGTCTTGGCGAAGTCGGCACCGCCGTCGCGATGAAAGATTTCGAGGTTTCGCTGGTCCATCATGGGAAAGATCAGCTTGATCATGTCCTCTTCGCCGATGGGAGCCATTTCGAGAGCGCGGAGGGTTCCCTTGATGCGCATGATCGGAGGTTTTCCCACCTGCAGATGGATGTCGGACGCCTCGTGTTTTACCGACAAACGAAAAATCTTGTCGATCTCGAGTTCTTTCTTGGGGACGAACGTGGACTGGGTCCATTCGGACATCGTAATCGGCATGCTGCACCTTCTGTCGGATCTGCGTCTTCGAGCCGGAATTGACTCTGGGATCGTTAATGTTGGAACCGGGAACCCGGCTGAGCGAACTTTTAATAATTATATCGAGAGATTGAACCGAACGGGAACCCCCTTTTCGGCCAGATAATGTTTTGTTTCGTCGATCGTGTACTGGCCGTAGTGAAAGATGCTCGCCGCCAGCGCGGCACTCGCCCCTCCAGCGGTCAGCGCGTCGTACAGATGCTCAGGCGATCCGGCTCCTCCGCTGGCCACGACCGGAATCTGAACGGCGTCAGCAACCGCGCGGGTGATTTCGAGATCGTATCCGTCTTTCGTCCCATCGGCATCCATCGATGTAAGGACGATTTCTCCCGCTCCGAGTTCTTCGACTTTGAGCGCCCACTCGACGGCTTGCAGGCCCGTCGGGACGCGGCCTCCGTTGATGTGTACGTCCCAGAATTCCTGGCTGTCTTTCTCGACTCGTTTGGGATCGATGTTGACGACGATGCACTGACTGCCGAACCGGAGAGCCGCTTCCTTCACGAATTCGGGGTTCTTGACGGCCGCCGAGTTGATCGACACCTTGTCGCACCCGGCGCTGAGCAGCATCCGAATGTCGTCCAGAGTCCGGATTCCTCCCCCCACGGTCAGCGGCATGAAGATCACTTCGGACGTTCGCTTGACGACGTCCAGAATGATTTCCCGTTCTTCGTGAGACGCAGTAATATCGAGAAACACCAGTTCGTCGGCCCCTTCTGCTTCGTACCTGCGAGCCACCTCGACCGGATCGCCGGCATCGCGCAGATTGAGAAAGTTGACGCCTTTGACGACGCGTCCGGCATGGACGTCGAGACAGGGAATGATCCGCTTGGACAGCATGAGTACATTTTTCGGCAATGAGTGATCGATCGAGAAAATCTCCTTTCACGATACCATCGCCGACAATTTCACGAAACCATCGAAAGAGAGATTCTCTGACGCCACGCTGGCCGGACCATCTGCACTATTCTCCGATGCAATACAGTGTCTTGCTGGAACGAATGAAGATCGCTCCGTCGCTGATGGCGGGTGTGGCCATGAAACTCTCGTTCTCACTCGTGGTTTGATTCGTGCCGACCTGTTCGAAATTGTCGCCGGTTTTGAGGACGATCGTTTCTCCGGACCCCTGTACGTAGTAGAGTTTGTCCCCCGCGATCACGGGAGAGGAATAATCGCTTCCTCCGAATCCGCCGCGGCGTCCCTGGTTTTCCTGCTGAGCGCTCCTCGGAGTCGAAATCCGCTCTTCGTAAATAATTTCGCCGGTCTTGGCATCCATGCAGGACGCGAGAGTGCTGGAGATCGAATAGATTCGTCCTTCGTGCAGGACTGGCGTTCCGAATCGGCCGGAGGCGCGTCCTTTCCAGACGATGTTCGAGTCGGTGACTTCGTCTTTGCCGCCGACTTTGACGGCCGACGAACCGCCGCCGCCGCGTCCGCCGGAAAGAGAATAAGCCACTCCCTCCACGGCCACGACGCTCGCGTTGGCCTGATCGCTCGAGGGGATTTCCGCGAACCAGTGGAATTTGCCCGTCAGCGGGTCG
>DATKCB010000679.1:0-7777 GCA_035513495.1 Planctomycetaceae bacterium
TCGGACCTGGGAATATGTACTGTTTCTGGTTCTGCACACGCTGTTGGGAGTGTACTATCTGGTGGCGATTCTGATCGTGCAGGGTCAGTCGATTTTTCTGAAGGCGACCGTCTACAAGAAGCATGTCTTTCGAACGGGAAAGCTTGCCGCAAAAGTCGGTTCGAACGACTCACCGCCCGCTGCCGAGGAATCGACGCTGAAGGATCTCTCTTCCTGAACGGGCACGCCCGATTTTCCGAATCACTCGGACAATCGAATGACCGGGGAGTTGCCGATCCGCGTCTCGGAAGTTCAAAACGGCTCGGAACGGATTCCGTCAGGGGGAGATTCGCAATGCAGGGGCGTTTGTTTTAGGATAGTCAGGGTCATCGCCGAAAAACTCTCGGAATCGATCGCCGAGCCGGGCAATATGGCGTTCAACATGGATCTGGAATTGAAACCGAAGTCATGCATCAGCTCAATGTTCGGACAATCGCCGCCTCTGCCTGCCGGGGCGCTTCATGACTTATCGCTGTGAGATCTCAAGCAGTATCGACGATGTGAATGTCGAGGATTGGGAGGCGGTTCGAACGGCCGATCGGAATCCGTTCGTCGAACGCGGCTTTGTGCGAGCGGTCGAACGATCGATGCGTGATCCCGGCTGGTTTCGTTATGCCATCCTGTACGACGAATCCGATGCCCCCGTCGCCGTGGCGTGTTTCGCGCTGTTCGACGTCGACGGCGCGCTGCTCGCTCCGAAATTCGTGCAATCGTTCACGCGCGGGATGCGAAAAGTATTCCGCAGATTCATGAGGTTGCGGATGTTGTTGTGCGGACTTCCCGTCAGCGTGAGCGGATCCAATCTGGCGGTGGTTCCGGGAGCCGATTGGGACCGCATCTCGGCGACACTCTTGGAGCTTGCGGAAAAACTCGCGCGCGAGTCGAAAGCCGTGCTGATTTCGTTCAAGGAATTCACTCCCGATCTGGCCGAAAGACTGCAGGGGCTGGAACGAGCAGGCTATTATCGAGGCAACAGCATCGTGACCTATCTGCTCGAAGAAGATTGCAGCTCGTTCGAAGAGTACTACAACTCGAGAAGCAAGCGGACGCGGGCGAACATGCGGAAATACTTCCGAAATCTGGAAGATGCGAACATTTCGTGGGAGTCTCGTTCGGGAGGAGGCGCCGGTTTTTCCGATCTATACACCGACGAAGTTCACCAGCTCTACGAGCAGGTCTTCGAACGGGCCGAGATCAAATTCGAGCATGTCCCGCCGGAGTTTTTTCGAGAACTGGCGTTGCAGTGTCCCGAAGCCTCCCGGTTTACGATCTTTTCTCAGGAGGGGAACGTCGTCGGATTTTGCGCGGCGCTCACGTCGAAACACACATACGACATGCTCTACTGCGGATTCGATTACGGGATCAGCGAGCAGTCGAGTCTGTACTTCAACATTCTCTATCGCGGGGTCGAAGACGGATACAATCAGGGCTTGCGCGAGATGTACATCGGGGCGTCGTCCGATGAGTTCAAACGCCGATTGGGATGCCGGGGGGTCGCTCTGTCGGTGTTTGTGAAAGGTGTGGGAATCATCACGGGCGGCATTTTCAAGCTGGTCGCTCCGCTGATGTTTCCGAAACTCGACTCGAAGCCCGTTCAGGAAAGTTCCGAAACGGAGCGATGAACTTCTCCGACTGAGCCGAGGCGATGGCCCGCTTTCAGAAAACGGGCGACTTCTTCAGGAGTCGGAAACGTCTGGTACTCACCGGCCTCAGCGGAACTCGAAACAGTGCGGCATTCGACTCGTCCCGCCAGCCAGTCACCCAGCAGACGGGAACCGTTTCGAGCACAGTAGCGATACAGTCCCACCCAGGAAACATCCTGCGGGACGTCGAAAGCTTGCTGGTGCAGCACCGTCCCCGCGTCGAACTCATCGGCGACTCGATGAATCGTGAAACCAGATGATGCCAGGTTTTGTTCGAGAGTGCGGAACACCGGGTCGGGGCCGCGGAGCTGGGGGAGCAGGCTGGGATGCAGGTTGACGCAATCGCGCGCCGGAATCTCCCGGACGCCGGCTCCGATCCACTGATTGAAGAAAAACGACGCAATGAAATCGGGCTGAAGTCCCGTCATCCACTTCAGCGATTCGGGAGCGTTGATGTCTTGCAGGACTCGAGTTCGCTCTTTGATCTCGCGCAGTCCTTTCGGTTTTCCGGTCAGCCTCATCCGAGCGGCTGCGATCGTCGAGGTCAGCAGATTGGTTCTCGTGTAAGCCCAGCCGGTTCGCTTACGGAAGGTGAGCAGCGTTTTGAGAGGCCCCTTGTTCTTGTAGAGCCGCCCCGTCAAGCCGACTCCCGCCAGTTCGATCCCGTTCGTCTCGGCCAGTCCGTTCACGATCTCGCCGCCGAACAGACCGGGTGAGGTCAACAGCAGGACTCGGGGCAGATTCGGACCAGCAGGAGTTTCGGTCATTGTAAGCTCAAAGAGTATCGTGAGTTCGAAGAGTCAGGCGTGCGAGCTCGTTTGAGGTTCTTCGGAGTCGGCATTCGGAAAACGAATCGGTTGAGCCGGGAACAACATCCCGAACGCACGCGGAATCACCACGCGAGAGGTGAAATTGACTCCCTTGATGAAAAAAGAGAGGGGCCGTTGACGGCAACTTAACTTCTGGTGTTTGAAATCGTCCGCGCTTTGACCGACGAGGAGACGGTCGCAGCCTTGCCGAAGCGCGCGGTCGATCGCCTGGTAGAACAGATTGAAGTACAAGTCGCTGTCGGCGTTCCGGGATTCGTCGTAGCCGACGAACATCTGATGAAAGCTTTCCGGACAGAACATCGACGCCGCGAACGCGATGACTTCGTCGCCGTCGTAGATGAAGGTGAAGTCGGTGTTGTCGGGGAGTTGCCGCGCCAATTCGGGAAACACTTTCGGAGAGAGTTTTTCCAGCCGGACTCCGGCGTGGGAATAGACGTGTTCGTAGAGCTTGTAGACCTGCGGTGTGAAAATCCGGTCGGCGCCTGCTCCACCGTTCATCTGTTCGACGCGATAGTTGAACCTGGCGAATTTTTTCTGGGATCGCGTGATGGGCGAACGTTTGCGTGATTTTAAGCCTGCCAGATACTCCTCGAAACTGCTCGGCGCGGTTGAAGTTTCGTTCATCGGGAGACTGTCGCCGCGGAGGTAGCCGAGGTTTTCGAGAGCCGCGAAACGCTGACAGTCTTCCGACGAGAATTCCTTGAATACGATCGCGCGGGCACGAATTTCCGTGGCGAATTTCCACAACAGCCCGTCGAGTTCGGAGAGCACTTCAGCAGGGTCGGCGTTGGCAGCGATGCGGAGATTGCTCTGGCCCGCCGAAATCGGCAATCCGCAAAAGACGATCTGAAAGTGGGTCAGAAACGGAATGACTCTGCCGATCGCCGAGGCCACTTTCTTCATCCACCCGTTCGCGAGGAGGGATGCGTCGACCCGGTACGAACTCATGCAGGCGGTCGCGATAACCGCGCCCGCGTCGTTCTTGAACACGACGTGCCTGAACGAACTTGCTTCCGCCATTGACGATTCGATCGCCCGAATGAATTCGGGCGACATGAACAGATCGCTTCCGCCGCGCAGGGAATTCCATTCATCGCAATCGACCTCGTCGATGGTGTCGTAGAGTTCGGAGTGCAGTGTCATCTCGGGTTACTTTGACGACGGGGTGTTGTCCGGCGTTTCCGGCAGCACCGGGGCAGCATTTCTCTCAAATTCGGCGACGCTGTTTTTCGAGACAATCGCTCCGAACATCCGGTCCGTGGCGTCGATTTCCTCGCACGTGGCACGCAGCGCGTCCAGAAACGAGTCGACCTGCTCTTCGTCGATCGTGAGGGGGGGCTGGATTCTGAGCACGTACGGGTTAGAGCGCGCCGTCTGAGTGTAAATCGAGTAGCCTTCCAGGAGCACCAGCATCGCGCGGAGAGCGCTGAAGGAGGAAAGTGAATCTTCGTAACCCGGAACCAGAAATTCAGTGATTCCGCCCCGATCGACATTCTTCCAATGGTGCAGAATCGTTTCGGAAAGCGGCTGGAATTCGAGCCCCAGCAGCAATCCCCGGCCGCGGACCTCTTTAAGACATTGAAATCGCTCGCACATTTCTTCGAGTGCGGTCCGCAACTGTTCTCCTCGACGCACCGTGTTACCGAGGATTTCGGGCGACGACAACTGATTGAGCGCCGCGAGACCTGCCGCGCAGGCCAGCGATCCTCCTCCAAACGTACTGGTATGCAGCGCGAACGATTGAACATTCCCGTAAGCTTTCATCCACAGCTCGCGCGTGGTGAGCATCGCTCCAATTGGCATCAGGCCGCCTCCCAGCGACTTGGCCAGAAGCAGGATGTCCGGCGAGACGCGTTCCTGTTCGAGGGCGAACAGCGTGCCCGTCCGTCCCATGCCCGTCTGGACTTCGTCGACGATGAGCAGCGTTCCGGTCGCCCGGCAGAGCGCTTGCGCTTCGCGGAGGAATCCTCGCTGGGGGACATTCATCCCCCCCTCGGCCTGAATCGGTTCGACCACGAACGCCGCGTACTGTCCTGTGGAAAGCTCTCGCTCCAGGCTATCGTAGTCGCAGTATGCGATTCGTTTACACGAATCGAGCAGCGGGGAAAACGGTTCCCGATAGGTTTCGTTTCCTGTGACCGACAACGCTCCCATCGTCTTGCCGTGATATCCCCCGTTGCAGGACAGAAAGGCCTTGCGGCGGGTGACTCGTCGGGCAAGTTTGAGGCCGGCCTCGACCGCTTCGCTCCCGCTGTTGGCGAAGAAGGTCATCTCCAGATCGCCGGGTGCGAGTTGTGCCAGGCGGTGTGCCAGTGTCGCAGCGTAAGGATTGATGGCAGATTGAGCGAATCCCGGGGCCTGTTCCTGGAGCGCCTGCTGGATCGCCGAGGTGATCGACGGGGAGTTGTGGCCCAGATTGAGCGAGCCGAATCCGGCGACGAAATCGAGATAACGGCGGCCTTTCGAATCGTACAGGTAGGCACCTTCTCCGCGAACAAACGTTTTGACAAATCCCGTTCGATGCGACATGGCCTGCAACACGGGATTAATATGCCGCGCGAACCAGTTTTCGGCCCGAGCGGACAGGTTCTGAATCGATTCCGGCGCGTTCGCCGTGCGGCGCCTGCCCGTGAGCTGTTTCTGAAATTTCAACAATCGTTCCGGTTCGAGTTCCCGGCCGAAACTGAGCAGTCGCGAAAAATCGAAGCCGTGCGACGCTGCGATCGCGCCGATCTGCTGGATGGAATCGAGGTCGAGTTCTCGTCCCAGCGAGAGCGATTCCGGCCGGTCTTCCAGTGCCAGCACGATCGTTTCGCCTAGACACGCCGGGATCATGCCGTGTTGGAACCACAGCATTTTGGAGTCGAGCGGAACGCTCTCGGGGACCCCGATCAGTCCGCCGTTCAGGATCAGCACGTCTCCGCGGAGCGGACTCGATCCGCGAACGTCGCTGGGAACTCCAATATCCACCACGATGCTTCCGGGCCGCAATGCCGATTGATGTATGCAGTCTCCCGACGAGGTCGCACAGACGATGATCCGCGATCGTTTCAAAGCCTCATCGATGTCGAGTACCAGTTCGGCCTGGAGTTCCCGCGACAGTTTCATGGCCGGCGAGGACGCCTGTCTGCCGACAAGCAGAATTTTTCCGCATTGCGCCGAGAGCAACCGGGCCGCGGCAGTCGCGATGCTCCCCGGAACTCCCACGATGGCGACTGTTTCCGATTTGAGATCGAGTTCGACTTCTTCGCACGCCTGGTAGAGCGTCTGCAGAGCGGCGTAGGTGGTCAGACTGTTACCCGTCGTGACTGAAGCCGAACAGCGATCGGCCAGATATTGGCCCCGACCCCCGACGATTCCCGTCATTGAGCCTAATCCGACCAGGCTCGCCCCCCAATCGACCGCTTGATGGACCGCTTGCAGCATGTAGTCGAGCGCACGGTCGGGCTGATCGAGAATTTCCTGGGGCAGCATGGGGACTTCGTAGAGCCGCCCTTCGGTCATCGCTCCCGAAGTGGAAACGAAATTGGTGATTTCGTCGATCACCCGGACTTCCGAGGTTCGTTCGTTGTCTCCCGAGGCCTGATGGAGCCGGTACTGTTTATGCAACAGCGTACTGACTGCCAGAGGATCGCGTCCCCAGAGGGAAAACAGGCGATTTTGATCGGTAAACTGCATGAGAGTACTCATCTCATGGCTGATCGGATGCACAAGAAAAGAAAACTTCACTGAAATCTCCAGGGGGCTTCCTGCAATAGAAATGTCAGAGCGAATCTCACTCCGTCATGAGGTATGACCGTCCTTGAGCTGAAACTTGCCTGCCCCAACTCCTGCTTGTGAGAGTTGTTTTGCCAGGACCAAAGTCAAAATAGGCAATCCTGTTCGGGCTTATCAACGGACCGTCAGCGCACATACGGTATTCGACGGGGGCCAAAATTGGTAGCGCAGAGGACATTTTTGGTCTCCCGCTTCACGAGTTCGGCGGTTTTGCGAGTCGGAAAACTCATCGGCTCGCAGCTTCAAGTTTCTCCAGACTGATAAAACTGGGACAGACTGAGGCCAAATCGCACGTCCGATGTTGCGCCCCGCTCGCAACGATTCTCTCGTCACGCTCTCATCTGACAGATCGGAGTCCGTCAGATTCGGAGTTTATTGCGTTGGAGAGGCAGAATGTCTCAGACCGGTTTTCAAACCCGGATTGTCCAAAACAGGCAGATCTTGCCGAACGTTCCGGAAACTGCCCCAACCCCTTCGTAAAGCAGGATTTCGGGGTTCTCGCCGCGGATGCGAACTGATAGATCTTTCCCGACAGGCGAGTTCTGGATGTCCAACCCCCTGAGAGTTCGCAATCGAGAGTTCCGATGGAATTACGCGACAAACATCACACGTGCGTTCTCTTCCTGGTGATCGCCACATTTTTCGGTTGTTCCGGAGAAGATGCGAACGAAGCGAGAGTCGACGATGTCGAGGTCATCCCGGCGCTCGCCGGGCCGGATGAAACGATCGAAGTTCAACCCGTGTCCGCTCGAAGCACGAGTCGTGAGCCGCGTCTGCAACTGCGCGAGGGAGTACAAAAATATTATCGGCGGATTGTCGAACAGAAACTGCACGAACAGACCGGGATCGTGTTCGAGCGAGTCTGGGAGCGGGTCGAATTGTTCATGTCGCTGACAGTTCGCGAAGCCAGCGCCGATACGGCGTGGATCGAAGTTACGTTTCACGAAGTGCGATATCAGCACGAATTGGGAGCCCATCGAATCGTTTACGATTCGAGGAGTCAGGCCGAGATTCCTCCCGAAGCTCTGGTTTACAGCGGATTGAAAGATAACGGATTTTCATTCCAGGTGGACGCTTCCAATCGGGTCGTCGACGTGCGGGACTTCGAGAAATTTCTGAATCAATGTTATCGCTCGTCGCGGCGGTCGGATCGCCAGGAAGCTCTGTTGAACCTGGGAAAGAGTACCGCCGATCCCCGCGAACGCATCATGGCTGCCATGTCGTTTCTCGACGAAAGTATCGCGCTGTTACCGGCGGGCAAACTGGCGGCAGGTGAACCCGGCTCCCACATCGGAACCAAATGGGAACAAAGTTCGTTTCGTTCGCGACGGGTTCCCACTGAAGAGAAGCTGGAATTAGGACTGATTCACGTCTCGGGCGACGTCGCTCATTTCAAACTTGCGGGAACGATCCATCCGCTCGAACCGAATGGGGTTCTGGGACAGAATGGGGTTCGTTCGCGGGTCATCGGCGGAAGTCTTACCGGGA
>DATKCB010000680.1:0-4408 GCA_035513495.1 Planctomycetaceae bacterium
GATCAAAACTCCCGGGTTTCGTCCAAAGATCCCAAAGATGCAAAGATGAGATCTTCCACATTTCTCACCTTTGATAAACCCCGGAAGATTTTGATCCCAAGAGACCCGCATGATGAAACAGGCAGGAGGAGGGAGAGATGCGAATTTCCCGGCGAACAGCGATGCCCACCCTACGGTCTGCGCAACAGAATCAATCCGTACGACGGTCTTCCAGCCCGTCGAACGGAGGCCCTGCATCAGAGAATCCCAAACGAAGGGGTTCAAGGTGGAAGAGTGGAAGGTTCAAGGTGGAATGTTCAAGGTTCAAACGGAATCCATCAGGGGCTACTCCCTACATCCTGAATCCTACTTCCTCACCACACTTTCCACTCTTCCACCTTTCACCCCCATCGGAGGTGTCATCAATTTGATGGCGCGCGGTCTTCACAATCGGCGATTCTCGATCGTTTTCGCCGAGGTTTTCGAACTTGACAAGTTGACAACTTCAAAATTGGTCAACTTCGCGAAGTTGTGAAACAAAACCGGCCCTGTTCTTTGAAAATCTGTATCAATTTGACAACACCCTCCCCGACGCAGGAGCCAGGAGGTTTGTCACGAGCGCGCAACATTTCGCGACAGGTCTGCGCGAAAAGACGGAAGAATTTCGAGAATCCGTCGCGGGAGCGGTTCGGAGTGAGCAGTCGCTGAGGGGAGTTTGGACAGCCTGGAATCCGAATTCAGCCGGTGCCGGCAGTCGGAGCGGTCCACTCGGATTCTTCGTCATGTTTTTGCTCCCAGTCCTGGAGATCCCACTCGCGGACCGAGCGATTGTCTTTGTCGGTTCCAGCCGGATTTGAGGGACACATGCTCAGCTGGGCGATGACCTCCTCGATCGAATCGGTCAACAGGAATCGATCGGTATCGAACTCGCTGATCGTCCCCTCGGTCACCATGATGTTCCTCAGAAAATCGAACAGCGGTTGCCAGTAGTCTCTTCCGACGAAGATGACGGGGAAGTTGAGAATTTTCCCCGTTTGAATCAAGGTCGCCGCTTCGAACGCTTCATCCATCGTTCCATACCCGCCCGGCATGATGATGAACGCCTGAGAGTACTTCACCAGCATGACTTTGCGGACGAAAAAATAGCGAAACGTCGCGATGACGTCGAGGTACGGATTCGCTTCCTGCTCATGCGGCAGCAGGATATTGCAGCCGACCGAACGGCCGTTTCCTTCCTGAGCGCCGCGGTTGGCGGCTTCCATGATCCCCGGGCCACCTCCCGTCATGACCGTGAAACCGGTCTTCGCGAGTTCTGTCCCGATTTTTCTGGCGAGCACGTAGTACCGGTGATCTTCATCGAAGCGGGCCGATCCGAAGACCGTCACGCACGGTCCGAGAAAATGGAGCTTGCGGAATCCATGAATAAATTCCTTGCAGATTCGCAAGACGCGGAAAAACTCGGTGATTCGCGAGCGCGGTCCTTCCAGCAGATAGCGATCTTCCTGACTCCACCCGAAGTAGGAGACGGTGTTGTGATCGTGTCCATTCTGTTTTTTTTGAGGCGAATTCGTTGCAGCCATCCTGGCCCTCCCTGATTCGATTTCCACATCATTCGATGAAGCGGGACCCATTGCCTCCGTTCGTCGAACGATCCGCGTGTCTGCCCTGTTGTCGATTGCCGGGAAGCATAGCGAACGGCGACAGCTCCGCGAAGATCAGTCCTGCGATGCCGGGAGAATCGAATGATGCGAACTTATCGCTTCCTCAAAATGAACACGACATCCTCCGTTTCGGGAGTGATCTCGACCGGGTCGTCGATGTCGTAATGGAAATCGTAGACCGCTTCCACTTCGAGTTGGGGGACTTTTTTGAGCAGTGCGTCGAATTGTTTTTTCGTGTAGGTCCGATAGTTCATCCGGTCTTCCAGCCGGAACTGCTTCGTGGGGGTGTGAATGTCGAAGGTCATCCCGAGGTGTTCGTTCCGCGTTTTCGAATCGAGTTCGATCGACCACATCCGGCTGATCACGCACAGATTTCCGCGCCGCGCCGACCACGATTCTTCTTCGATGCGGGGACCGACGGTCGGAGTCAGATGCAGTCCCAGCACGTACACACCACCCTTGTTGAGCGCTTCGGCGACGCATTTCAAATGTCCGGCCGCTCCCTGCTCGTCGGGGATGTGCCGGAACGAATTGATCGTATTGAACGCCGCGTCGAACTTTTTCTTGACGCGAAAATCGGTCATGTCGCCGACGGTCGCCGAGCGGGGAAATCCGGCTCGTTCGAGGCGATCGTTGCAGTATTTGATCGCGTGGGGATTGAGATCGTTTCCCGCGACGTCGTAGTCAGCCTGAGCGAACTTGATGAGCAGGCGGCCGGTTCCGCACGCCGGTTCGAACAGCCGCTTGACGGTCCGGTTCGCGTGCTTCTCGAACACGGCTTCCAGAAAATCGAACTCGGCCTTCCAGTCCGATCCGAAAATGAGTTCGTAATACTTGGGGTAGTCGTAGAGGTGTCCCTGCAAGGTTTCCATGAATGAGTCCGGGGGTGAGAGGAAGGTCGAATCGGAGTCGCACCAGTGTAACGCCGAGTGGGGACGGACCGAATTCTCTCTGGCCGAAAAATCGCATTCGGGGAGGAAATGCCGAATCGGTTCGTTTACACTGCTCGGACTTACGGAACATTGACTTCTTCTCTGACGATCAGCCAGGAATCGACCAACATGAGTGCAGACGCCAAACTTGCCGAACTCGGAATCGAACTCCCTCCCGCCCCCAAACCCGCCGGTGTTTACAATCCGCTCGTTCAAACAGGGAACCTGATTTTTGTTTCGGGTCACGGACCGCTGAAATCGGACGGGACGATGATCACCGGCAAGGTCGGCAGCGATTTGAGCGAAGCAGAGGGGAAAGCCGCCGCGCGGCAGACCGGCCTCGCGCTGCTGGCGACGATCAGAAATCAACTCGGCAGCCTCGACAAGGTCAAGCGGATCATCAAGGTGCTCGGGATGGTCAACGCGACGCACGACTTCGCGACGCATCCCAGCGTGATCAACGGATGCAGCGAACTGTTCGTCGAACTGTGGGGCGAAAACGGCCGCGCCGCCCGCAGTGCCGTCGGCATGGGTTCGCTGCCGGGGAATATCTCGGTGGAAATCGAACTGATCGCCGAACTGGCGGATTGAGCTGATCGTTGCTGCTTTCAACTCGACGCCAGCACCGATGCGAGCCAGTCGTTGACCTCGTTCGGATGGCTCATGGTGGGGAGGTGTCCGGCTCCCGGGATGAGTGTTTGCGATCCGTCGTTCAGCGGGGGGATGATGCGATCCTGCACACCGTGCAATTTCGCGACGGGGACGTCAGGTTCCATTCCGGACCAGGTCGACATTGCCTGAATTCCCCAGCGAATGAACTCCGGCGAGGCGGCGGACGCCATCTCCTCGAACAGGTGTCGTTGCGAGTCCGTCTGGAGTCCGAAGAGACGGGTGGTCAGTCTGGTCGGCATGATGTTCAGGCGGCAGACACTTTTCGGCATCCAGCGCGCCAGCCGGGATGCGGCTCGCAGCAGCGGTGTGACCTCCGAGAAGGAGCAGGCACTGCCGATCAGGAGCAGTTTGCGAGGTGTGATACGCTTCGACATTTCCGCTGCGAGCATTCCCCCGAACGATGATCCTCCGATGAAACAGTTCGCGTTGTAAGCGAGCGACTCAGCGAACCGCTGTCCGTAGCTTTCGAGTGTTTCGTTCTGGAGCGGCGTCAACCAGTCGGGGACTTCCAGATTGGGAAACCGCACTCGCTGAGCCTCGAACATCCGGGCATCCGCCCCGAGACCGGGGAGGAGAATGAGACGGTGGTATGGCTCGGATGACATTGGCTCAACTAATCGACATACAAAAACTCGCTCGAATTCAGCAATGCCAAACAGAACGCTGTCAGGCCGTCGATCTTTTTTGCGTTGGTTTCCAGCGAGGCGAATTCTGTCAGAAAGCCGGTTGCGAGTTCGAGTTCGTCTTCTGTCGGTGTCCGCGAGAGGCAGCGGAGGTAGCATTCGGTGAGGTGTTTCGTCTCGTCGTCGATTGACTCGCGAACGTGTTTCGCGATGGTCCTGGCGCAGTCGAGGGAGAACTCGGAGTTGAGCAGCGTCAGCGCCTGCGGAGCGATCGTCGATTCGTTGCGGCGGGCGCAGCTCTGGTTGGTGTCGGGCTGGTCGAACACGTCGAACAGCGGGAACCGCAGATTGCGGCGGACGAACAGGTAGATACTGCGACGTGTGTGTTCGGAGACGTCTTCGGTCACGGGCCACTGGTTCTTGAGCAGCGTTTCGAGGACTTCCCGGGGCAGCGGCGGCCGAAAGCCTTCTCCGCCCGCTTTACGATTGAGTTGTCCCGATGCGAACAGCATCGCGTCCCGGATCTCCTCGGCACTCAGAC
>DATKCB010000681.1:0-4656 GCA_035513495.1 Planctomycetaceae bacterium
TGGTGTGGCGTAACCCAACGGGAAGCGCGCGGAAGGTGGGTTACGTTCGCTGACGCTCACTAACCCACCCTACATCTACATCTCTCAGACGGGCTTGGGAAGTCCGTCTTACGGGTTGGCGGGCTGGACGACCGTGTTGCAGGCAGGGCTCTGTTTCAGACGAGTTCCGCGATTGGTTTGCGGATATCCAGCAGGAATTGGGGGCGGCCGGTGGGGTCGGTGATGGTGGTGTTCATGACGTCGATGCCGAGGTTGTGATACACCGTACAGAGCACTTCCTGGACGTGGACGGGGCGGAGGGTGGCGTGTTCTCCGAGGCGGTTGGTGGCTCCGATGGCCTGGCCGGTTTTCATTCCTCCGCCGATCAGGAGGCAGCAACTGACTTGCGGCCAGTGGTCGCGGCCGGCGTTCTGGTTGATGCGCGGGGTGCGGCCGAATTCTCCCCAGACGACGACCGTCGTGTCGTCGAGCATTCCGCGTTCTTCGAGATCGTCGATCAGGGCCGAGAGGCCGCGGTCGAGTTTGGAACCGTGATCGCGGACGAGATCGAAGTTTTGTCCGTGACTGTCCCAGCGTCCGTAACTGAGCGTGACCGAGCGGACGCCCGCTTCGACGAGGCGGCGGGCGATCAGCAGATGATCGTTGCAGGTGGGGGCACCGTCGTACTGGTACTGATAGGGCTTGCCGTCACCGTAGCGTTCGCGGGTTTTGGGGTCTTCCTTGCTGATGTCGAGTGCGTCGGCGAGTCCGCTGGAGGTGAGGACACCGAAGGCGGCCTGGGTGAAGGCGTCGACGCCGTTGAGCATTCCGTTGACGTCGGCGGATTTTTTGAGGGTGTCGAGTCCACGCAGGAGTTGTTTGCGATCCTGCAGCCGTTCGAGGGAGATTCCGTTGAGTGTGAGGTCTTCCATCCCTTCGCCGTTCGGTTTGAAGGCCTGATAAGCGGGTCCGAGAAAGCCGGAGGGTCCCGGTTCGGACCAGGGGACGTGCGAGGTCTTTTGTGCGAGGGCGACGGCGGCGGGGATGGACGGATCGACCGATCCTCGCAGTTTTGCCAGGGCGGCTCCCATGCTGGGGCGTCCGCCGATCGAATTCATGTTCCTGCGGTCATATCCGGTATAACATTGATGGGCGTCGTGTCCTCCGTCGCAGCCGACGATGGAGCGAATTACGGCGCACTTATCCATCCGCTGGGCGATTCCAGTAAAGGTTTCGCCGATTTGAATGCCGGGTATTTTGGTGTCGATCGGTGCGAACTCTCCGCGAATTTCGCTGGGAGCGTCGGTTTTGATTTCCCACATATCCTGATGGGGGGGGCCTCCTCCCAGGAAGACGTGAATCACCGATTTGTGATTCGTCGAACGGGAACTCTGAGATTGGGCCTGGAGGATGTGAGGCAGTCCGAGCGAGGCGAAGCCTCCGAACGCGAAGCCGCCGATTTTGAGAAATCCGCGGCGGCTGAGGCCGTCGCAGTAACCGTGAAGTTTTCGTCCATAAATGCTGAGCATGGCCGTGTTTCCTGAGGAAGGAGAGGTTATCTGCGCACGCCAAGGTGGGAATGTCAGAAGCGAGGAGCTTCCGGCAGACGCAATAACGCTCTTTGATATGTTCGTCAGGATACTCTGCCGAACTTGAGGGGTCAAGAGAATTCTCGGGCTGGGACGGGGTGGGAAGGGGTGGGAAAAGTTCGAAAAGTGGGAAATAGTGTGAAAAGTTGACCTGTTCGCAACTCGTCCCAACTCCATGACTTTTCTTACTTTTCGAACCTTTCACACTTTTTCCACTCCTGGGGGTCTTTTTTGGAGGCTGGGGGAACCAGACAGCCGGTGTTGCTTGAATCGATGTTTGGTTCTGGCGTAAACTCTGGCCCGTGAGTGAAAACGGAACGGTGATTCGCCCGCTGCGAACGCCTTTTTCTTGCCTCGATCCGCTCCGAGTCCGTCGAAACCGACGGTTTACACATCTCCAAACCATCACTTGAGTTCCAGAATCCAAAGGGAAACTTCATGCCGATTGCGACTCCCCAACAATATGCCGCCATGCTCGATGCGGCTCAAAAAGGCGGTTATGCCTACCCCGCAGTAAACGTCACCTCTCTCGTGACGATCAACGGAGCGTTGAAAGCGTTCGCGGACAACAAATCCGACGGGATCATCCAGATGTCAACCGGCGGCGGGAAATTCGCGTCGGGGAGCAGAGTGGGGGATAACGTGCTGGGCTGCGTTGTTCTGGCGGAAGCCGCTCATCGTCTGGCCGAACGGTACGACGTGCTGATCGGGTTGCATACCGACCATTGTCCTCCCGATGCGGTGGAAAACTTTCTCAAACCGCTGATTCAGGAAACCGCCAAACGGCGGGCGGCTGGACTGGGGAACCTGTTTCAATCGCACATGCTGGATGCCTCGAATCTGCCGCTGGCGGAGAACATGGCATTGTCGCAGGAACTACTGAAACTGTGTGACGAGCAGGAGATCATTCTCGAAGTGGAAGCGGGGGTCGTCGGGGGTGAAGAAGACGGAGCCTCCGGATCGGAAGATACTCCGCAGGACAAGCTCTATACGACTCCCGAGGACATGCTGGCGGTCTACGAAGCGCTGAACGGACTCGGCCGTTACATGTTCGCGGCGACGTTCGGGAACGTACACGGGCATTACAAACCGGGTGCAGTAAAACTTCGTCCGGACATTCTCAAAAAAGGTCAGGATGCCGTCATTGCGAAGTACGGGAAAGAGGCCGAGTTCGATCTGGTGTTCCACGGCGGATCGGGAACGCCGGAGAACGAACTTCGCGAAACGCTCGATTACGGTGTCGTGAAAATGAACATCGACACCGATACGCAGTACGCGTTCACGCGGCCGATCGTCGATCACATCATGAAGAATTACGACGGAGTGCTGAAGATCGAAGGCGAAGTCGGCAACAAGAAGGTGTACGATCCCCGGAGTTATCTCAAGAAGGCCGAAGAAGGGATGGCCGCCCGGATGAGCCGCGCCTGCGACGATTTGCTGTCGACGGGGAAGACGATCTGCGGAAAGGTGTAGTCCGAGATTGCAGCTTGAATCGTAGGATGGGAACATTTTCCCGTCCGAACTTCGGGGGAGCTTTCTGGACGGGACAATGGTCCCATCCTACATTTTGCGTGTCGTCAGCTCAGGCGACGGCGCGATTGGGTTGCGACTTGGCGACCAGATGATCGACCCAGTCGATGATTCGCCAGTCCATCCAGCGGTTGTCGGGGTCTGATCCTTTGCGTCCGAAGAAACCGAGGTGTCCTCCTCCTTCGGCGAGAATCAGCCTGGTTTCGTCCGCCAGCTTCACTCCATCGAAGGACTCGACGGGAACGAGGGGATCATCTTTGGCGGCGATGATCAGCGTGGGATGTTCGAGAGCTTGCAGATCCTGCGTACAACTGGCCGAGCGATAGTAGTCGCCCGCATCGAGAAATCCGCCCATCGGAGAGGTGACCATATCATCGTACTCGCGGAGCGATCCGGGGCGCGCGTCACTGTCGATGACGTGGGAGAGCAGGCGATGGACGCCCGCGTATTCCAGGGTTTGTTTCCAGAGCCGCTTCACGAAAAATCGGTCGTAATAACGGTTGGCCGGCTGGCAGATGTTTTCGCAAGCTCGAGCGAGGTCGATCGCGGGACAGATCGCCGTCAAACCAGTGAGATTTCGGGGGAGTTGGGAGGATTCGGCGGTCGCCATTTTCAGCAGGATGTTTCCACTCAAGGAAAACCCGACGGGAAACAGCGGAGCTTTCGGGCAGAGATGTTCGACGAATTCGAGCGTGGTGAGAATATCTCCGATTCGGCCAGCGTGGTAGGGGAAGTCGGCCAGTCCGGCACCCGCACCGCAACCGCGATGATCGAGCCGAAATACGCGCCAACCCCGGTCGTTCATTTTGCTCGTACAACGCTGCATGTAACAGCTCTGAGAGCATCCGGTCAGACCGTGCATCAGCAAAACGGCGGGGGAGAAGGGGGTCCAGTTTTGAGGGCAGTTGTCGTGCAGAACAATCCGGTCCCCGTCGGGGAGCGTGATCTGATGACGATTCGTCACCGTAGGAGCTTTCACTCCCCGGCTGATGTAGGTGAATAATGTCTGAGCATGACCTCCGCGGAGCAGAGGATGCGGTCGGAATTCCGGAAACATCATATTTTGTCTATCCGTTGGAAATGCGGCTTCATCAAGTCACCGCCTCTCCACGATCCAGATATTTCGGTAACGAACGGGGTCTCCGTGATTCTGCAGGAACAACGCACCCGGTCGCTCGTCGTTCTGGCTGCCTCCCGGAGTGGCTTCGGGAAGTTCGAGCTTTTCGTGGATAGTTATTCCGTTATGTCGGATTGTAACGACTGCTTTCTTGACTTTTTTTCCGTCAGGATCGAACCGGGCTGCTTGAAAATCGACGTCGTAAGTCTGCCAGGAGAGGGGAGGAAAACACATGTTGATGGCAGGGCGGGACGCTTTATAGATGCCGCCGCATTCGTTGTCCAGCCCTTCCAGTCCGAAGGAATCGAGCACTTGACATTCGTACTGGTCGAGCAGATACATTCCGCTGTTCCCACGCGATTGTCCTGTGTGTTCGGGCATGAAGGGAGTTCGAAATTCGAGATGCAGATGAAAGTCCTCGAATTTCTGTTTCGTCCGTCC
>DATKCB010000682.1:0-4777 GCA_035513495.1 Planctomycetaceae bacterium
AGGCATTACGGAAAATCTCGGCAAAGCGTTTTCGGTGTTTCGCCGTCAGGGAAAACTGACGGAATCGAACGTCCGGGAAGGGATGCGCGAAGTCCGTAAAGCGTTGCTCGAAGCCGACGTCAATTACGAAATCGCCACCGATTTCGTCAAGCAGGTGACGGAACAGGCGGTCGGCGAGGCCGTCCTCAAGTCGCTGCAACCCGAACAGCAGATCGTCGGTATCGTCCATCAGGCCTTGATCGACCTGATGGGGCCGGTCGATCACGACCTCGGCGTCCGCAAGGACGGCGTGACGGTCATCATGATGTGCGGAGTGCAGGGAGCCGGGAACACGACCACCTGCGGTAAACTGGGACGGATGCTCAAAGAGCAGGGGTTCCGGCCGCTGCTCGTCGCGGCGGACCTTCAGCGACCGGCGGCCATCGATCAGTTGAAGGTGATCGGCGAACAGCTCGGGATTGACGTCTACAGCGAACCGGCCGAAACCAGCAACCCGGTGCAGGTCTGCCAGAACGCCGTCAAAGCAGCTCGCAAAAAACTCGATCACAACGTCGTCATTCTCGATACCGCAGGCCGTCTGCACATCGACGACGATCTGATGACCGAACTGCGGAACATCGACAACAAGGTCACGCCCGACCGCGTGCTGCTCGTCTGCGATTCGATGACCGGGCAGGACGCCGTCAACAGCGCCAAGGTCTTCAACGACGAACTCGAACTCGACGGTGTGATTCTCACCAAACTCGACGGTGACACGCGCGGCGGGGCGGCGCTGTCGGTTAAGGCAGTGACCGGCGTACCGATCAAGTTCATCGGTGTCGGAGAACAGCTCAACAAGCTGGAACCATTCCACCCCGACCGGATGGCGGGACGGATTCTGGGGATGGGCGACGTGCTGTCGCTCGTCGAAAAAGCCCAGGAGCAGTTCAACGCCGAAGAGATGGAACTCCAGCAGGAGAAGATGCGGAAGGGGAAGTTCACCCTCGAAGACTTCCGCGACCAGATGCGGCAAATCAAGAAAATGGGGTCGATGAAGGACATCATGAAGATGATCCCCGGCCTCGGTCGTCTGGTGGACGACAACCCCGACGTCGATGCCGAAGGGGATATGTCCCGCATCGAGGGGATCATCAATTCGATGACTCCCGACGAGCGGACGAATCCCGATCTGATCGATCGCAGCCGACGGACCCGGATCGCGAAAGGGTCGGGTGTGGATCCCGCCGAAGTCAACAAACTGCTCAAAGACTTCACCGGCATGGCCGGGATGATGAAGGAAATGGCGGGAATGGGGCTGCGGGGCCGGATGAAAGCCATGCAGCAGATGGCCAGCGGCGGGATGTTTAACGAAGGTGCCCAGATGCAGAAAACCAAGGTCGGCACCAGGCAAAAACCCCAGGATAAAGACCAGATTCTCGCGGAAAAGCTCCGTTTGCGGGAGGAAAAGAAGAAAAAACGGATGCAGGTTCGTAAGAATCGAAAGCGAAAACGTTGAGCGTGAGGATTTACGAACCCTCCGCGTGCGGATAACATTTGACACTCACACAGTTTCACAGTTTTGAGGAGAGATCGTGGCAGTTCGGATTCGAATGAAAAGATTGGGGCGGAAGCATCGCCCGTTTTATCGCGTCTGCGTGATGGATGCCCGTAGCCCCAGAAACGGCCGAGCCATCGAAGAGGTCGGGACGTACGACACCACCGTCCGCGAGAAAGCGGCGCGCGTCAACCTCGACCTCGAGCGAATCGATTACTGGCTCTCGGTCGGCGCACAACCCAGCGAAAAAGTCGCCGCCCTGATCAAGAAAGTCCGGACCAACGACTTCGGGACCGTCAAGGAACCGCCTCCGATGCAGGCTCCCAAACAGCCCGAACCGGAAGCGGCTCCCGCCGAAGCGTCCGCGGCCGAAACTGCGGAAGCTCCCGCCGAAGAAAGCGCGGAGTAGTCGAGAATCGTACGACGGGAACATTTACCCGTCGATCGGAGTTGCTTTCGGTTTGGACGGGAAAAAAGTTCCCGTCCTACATTAAAGTCTCGCTCATGCGATTCGACGTCCTGACGATCTTCCCCGAGTTGTTTCACAGCTATCTCGATCAGAGTCTGCTCAAAAAAGCGATCGATGCCGGGCTGGTCGACGTCAAGCTGTGGAACTTCCGCGACTGGACCACCGACAAACACCACTCCGTCGACGACCGGCCGTTCGGCGGCGGACCGGGCATGCTGATCTGCTGCGATCCCGTTTATCAATGCGTCGAACATGTCCAGTCGCAAGGGGACGCTCCCGGTCAGTTGATCATGCTGACGCCCCAGGGACGACGGCTCGATCAGAAACTGGTCGAAGAGTTGTCGGCCATGAAACGCCTCGTCATGCTTTGCGGGCGATACGAAGGCTTCGACGACCGGATCCGTCAGGGACTCCAGCCGCTCGAAATCTCGGCGGGGGACTTCATCTGTAACGGAGGAGAAGTTCCCGCGATGCTCGTGATCGATGCCGTCATCCGCCTCGTGCCCGACGTACTGGGAGACGAGACCAGCCACAAATACGACTCATTCTCACAATCCGGCCTGCTCGAATATCCGCAATACACCCGTCCCCGGGAATATCGAGGAATGGAAGTCCCCGAGGTCCTTCTCTCGGGCGACCACGCGAAGATCGAAGCGTGGCGCAAGGAACAATCGCTGAAACGAACGCGCGAATTGCGGAAAGATCTGCTGGACGAGTAATCCTTTGAATGTCAAATGAAAAATGTCAAATGTCAAAAGAAGTGAGTCGTGAGCAGTTTGGCCAATACGCTCGCGTCTGAGTCCCGACTCTTCCACTCTTTCACTTTTCACACTCTTCGTACTTTTCCCACCTTTCGCACCCAACAAAAAACCCCGCGCGAGATTTCTCCCGCCCGGGGTTTCAGAGTACCCTACCACGCATACTCCGTGACCGATTACACCGAATCGGTCTATTCGACGACCTTCGTCGATTTGTCCTCGATCGCAATCTTGTGCGGTTGCGCTTCGGGGGTCTTCGGCAGCGTCACCAGCAGCACGCCGTTTTCGAGTTCGGCTTTGATCTGGCTGGAATCGACCCGATCCGCAATCTTGATTCGCCGTTCGAATTTTCCGAACGAGCGTTCGTTGTAGAACTTCTCGGGATGATGCTCGGAACGGGTCCGTTCACCGCGTATCCAGAGTTGTCCGTCTTCGAAGTGGAGTTCGATTTCGTCGCGCTGGAATCCGGGAACGTCCGACTCGACGTAGACGGCCTTGTCGTCCTTCCACACGGACAGCGGGCAGAGCTCGACTCGTGCCGATCCGTTCCAATCAGACATGGCTCTGGCGAGTTCACCGCGCATCGAACCAACAGTGGGCAGCATCAAGCTTTCGAAAGTGTTCATCTTTTTTCTCCTGACTTCAAAACCAACAACGAATTGAAACTGGGACAACAAAGATCAACAAACCGGTTTGTGACAGCGCTTGTTTCGCTCCTCAGTCTTTGAGGAGCTTCAGAAGTATGCGTCGAAGAGAAATAGCAAGTAGTGTGCCAAACGTATGCGAGGCGCTTTGATGTGTTGTAAGTTGTTAATTTTAAATGATTTATTCAGACAACAGAGAGCAAAACATTCGATCGGAAAACTGTCAATCTGCCATCTTAGCAGCGTGGTAGAGCAGGTTCGAAAGTGTCATTCTGGCATTTTCTTGTTGTCTGAAACTCGATCAATCACGCGATACAAATCAGCCCATCCTCGTCAATCTCCACTCCAAACCCTGGACGATCCGGGACCGTCACCGTGCCCGATTCGATCGAGGGTTGACCGCCCACCCAACTCATCCAGGGGCGCCCCGACTCCGCCAGAGGACTAGGATCGAGTGCGGACAGGGCAGGGAGCGACCACAGCTCCGCTCCCCGATGCGGAACGACCCGAAGGTTCGACTCCCGAGCCAGTTCGTAAATCTTAATCAACTGCGTCAGACCTCCGCACCAGTTGACGTCCGGCTGCCAGACCTGATGCAGATTCAGATCGCGGAGCAAGCGAAACCCGTGCTCCGTGTATTCGTGCTCTCCCCCTGCGATCGGGACGGGTGACTCCGCGGCCAGTCTTCGATAACCGTCCACATCGTCGATCGGCAGCGGTTCTTCAATCCAGCCGAGGTTGCAATCAGCCGTTTTGTGGGCGATGGCGAGTGTGGTATCGAGATCCCATTGCATCCAGGCGTCAAGCATCAGTTCGCGATCGGGACCCGCGACCGCGCGGGCCTTGTGAATCGACTCGATCAACTCGGCGGTTCCACCCGCCGAACGACCGAGATGCAGCTTCACCGCGGAAAACGGTTCGATCTGTTCGGGTGGCAGTTCGTGCCAGAATGTATTGTAGACGGGAAAGGTCTGCCCGGGTTTGCCACCCAACAGTGCCGTCACCGAAACTCCTTCCAGTTTCCCTTTGAGATCCCACAGCGCCAGATCAACCCCGCTGAGCGCCATCACCGCCAGCCCCTTGCGGCCGAACATGATCGTCACCCGATACATCTCCCCCCAGAGAGATTCGATCGGGTTCGGATCGCGATCGAGCAGCACATCCCGCAGGACGGTCCGCACGACATGAAGCCCCGCGAGACCGCCTCCGCCCACTCCGTAACCGGTCAGACCCGAATCGGTCTCGATCGCAACGAGAATCTGCCCCATCGACCGCCGCCAGTCGCGCGGCGTTTCGGGAGTATCAGGCTGACACGCGCGAACGTTGGTGATTTTCATGCGTCATAACAGTCGTGGGGCAGGTTTGTAACCTG
>DATKCB010000683.1:0-2476 GCA_035513495.1 Planctomycetaceae bacterium
GTGACACTCTAAGGTTCTGCATTTCAGACTCTGATATCTTTCACTCTTACACCTACTACTTTTCACACATTTCGTACTTTTCAAACTTTTCCCGCTTCGATTTCTCCTCCCTCATGCCCGACCCCAGCGAATCACTGTCCGACGCCCACCAGCCTTCCGTGGACAATCTCCCCGTCCGGTCGCTCTCGCATGCGGGGATGACCGTCGAGGGGTACTCGCGGGCGGCGGTGCAGAGTTACTTTCGGATTCCCGAACTCAAGGTCGGTTTTGATCTGGGAGGGAGTCCCTGGTCGTTCATGGGATTACCGACGATCTTCGTGACGCATTCGCATCTCGACCACATGGCGGCGATGCCGGTCTACGTGGCGCGTCGGCGGATGATGAAAATGGATCCGCCGACGATTTACCTCCCCGAAGAAGTCGTCGATCCGACGCGGCGGATGCTGCAAGCCTGGCAGCGGCTCGACCGGGGGCGGACCGTCTGCGAACTGATCGGCGTGAAGGACGGCGACGAAATCAACATTTCCCGCGAGCACGTCGTGACGGTCTTTGCCACGAAGCATACGGTTCCATCGGTCGGGTATGTCGTGTGGGATCGTCGTAAAAAACTCAAGCCGGAATACCAGGGGCTATCGGGGAACGAAATCCGGGACCTGAGGCTATCAGGGAAAGAAGTGACTCATGAGATTCGCGTGCCGCTGGTCTGTTACACCGGCGACACGGCCCCACCGGGACTGGACGGTTATCCTCCCGTCTATGAAGCCAAAATCCTGATCACCGAGATGACGTTCTTCCGGCCGGAGCATCGCAAGGACAAAATTCACAAGTTCGGGCACATGCATCTGGACGATTTTCTCGAACGCAAAGACAAGTTCCAGAACGAACTGATCATCTGCGGACACTTCAGCACGCGGTACGGAGACGATCAGATTCGGCGCGCGCTGGCCCGCAAGCTGCCTCCAGAACTTGCAGATCGAGTTCAACTCTGGTTGTGAGATGAGTACACACTTTGCAGTAGGATGGGAACATTTTCCCGTCCAGCGTTTTCGACGGGAAAAATGTTCCCGTCGTACGAAGTGAGCGGAACCGGAAAATGATTCCATCTTACGATCGGTCATTCGGTTGTGATGGGAGCATCGTCTGTTTGAGGGTCCGGGGTCTCGAGATTCTCCTCGACGTCGAGGCTGGTCGACCGGATTCGATTCAGGCCCGGATATCGTGCCAGCTGATCGCCGATACCGAATTTTTCGCCAGGAGCGTGCCGGATCGGGATTCGGATCCAGAACGTGCTTCCTTTTCCGAATTCGCTTTCGAGCATGACTTCTCCACCGAGCAGCCGCGCGAGTTCTTTCACGATCGACAGACCAAGTCCGGTTCCTCCGTGTTCGCGTGTAATCGCGTCGCGTTGCCCCAACAGCGTCGATCCCTGCCGAAACTTCTCGAAAATATCCTCCTGATCTTCGAGCCGGATTCCGACGCCCGTATCGCGGACGAAGATTTCCATCTCCGTCTCGGATTCCTCGCAAACGCGGGCGAGCAGACTGACGCGCCCTCCCTCGGGAGTGAACTTCAAGGCATTGGAGAGCAGGTTGTTGAGGATTTGCTGCAATTTTCCGCGGTCCTGGAAGACTAAGCCGAGTACTTCCGAAACCTGCCAGGTCAGCTCGATGTTTTTCTTGTCGGCCAGCGGCTGCATCGTGCCCACCATCCGTTCGATGAAATCCTCAAGATCGAATTCGACCAGTTGCAGATCGATTTTTCCGCTCTCGATTTTCGCGAGATCGAGAATGTCGTTGATCAGGGCCATGAGTTGCCGCCCCGAAATCTGAATGTTCGAGACGTAGCGTTTCTGTTTTTCTTCGAGGTTATCCGCCTCGGCGAGGACGTCTCCAAAGCCGAGGATGCTGTTCAGCGGAGTGCGCAGCTCGTGGCTCATCGTCGCCAGAAATTCGTCCTTGAGGTGATTCATTTCGTATAGTTGCAGGTTGACGTGTGCCAGTTCGTCAACTTTTCCGTCGAGGTCGATGTTGACCGACTTGAGTTCTTCCTGCACCGTCACGAGGTGCCGCAGCATGCGGTTGAATGCATGGCTCAGCTCTTCGAATTCGTCACCGGTCCGGATGTCGGCCCGCAATTCGAGATTCCCGCGGGCGATTTCGTCACTGACGTCCTTCAGGTGCAGAACCGGCTTGACGATCACGTAACGGACGATGACATAGGAACCGAGCATCGCCAGGAAGGCCGTCACTAGCGCCGTGGCCATCAGGATGGCGCGATGCACTTCGAGCTGTCCGACCATCTCTTCGAGCGGAATCGAGAGCGACATCATCCCGACCACTTCTCCGACTTTCGATTCGGCCTCTTCGTGATGATGACATTGAATGCATTTTTCCTGCATCACAATCGCCTGATAGTAACGAAACAGGTTGTTCTCGTGGTCGTGATCGACGTATTGCGGCTCTCCCCGTTTGAGCAG
>DATKCB010000684.1:0-7151 GCA_035513495.1 Planctomycetaceae bacterium
GACGCCGAATATCGACAAGCTGGCGGCTGACGGGGTCAAACTCGAACGGTTTTATTCTTGTCCGATGTGTTCCCCCACGCGGGCCGGGTTCATGACGGGGCGGTGGCCGCTCCGGTTCGGGATGATGCGGGCGGTGATTCCACCGTGGAGCGATTACGGACTCCCCGGTTCCGAAACGACGCTGCCCGAACTGCTTGCGACGGCGGGTTACGAGCGGCGGGCGATCATCGGGAAGTGGCATCTGGGACATGCGCGGCACGCGCATCATCCGCTGGAGCACGGATTCACCTACTTTTACGGACACTACAACGGAGCGATCGATTACTTCACGCACGAACGCGACGGAGAAGTCGACTGGCATCGCAATCGCGAGACCGTCAAAGAAGAAGGCTACTCGACCGATCTGCTCGCTGCGGATGCTGCGAAGTTCATTGCCGAGTCGCCGAAGGACAAACCGTATTTTCTGTACGTGCCGTTCAACGCACCGCACTCTCCGTTCCAGGCCAAGCCGGAAGACCTCGCGAAGTATCCGGACAGAAAAGGAAAGAAAAAAACGCTGGCGGCGATGATCGACTGTCTCGATCAGGGAGTCGGAAAAATTCTCGCCGCCATCGACGAGCGCGGCGATGCGGACAGGACGTTCGTGCTGTTCTTCAGCGATAACGGAGGCGTGGACGGAGTCTCCGACAATTCTCCGCTGCGAGGAGCGAAACTGACTCCGTACGAAGGGGGGATTCGCGTGGTCGCCTGCGCGCGGTATCCGAACGGAAACATGATCGGCGGAAAGATGATTCAGGAACGAATGGGCTATATCGATCTCCTGCCGACGATCTGTCAACTGGCGGGAGCGGAGATTCCTGAATCGCTGACGCTGGATGGAATCGACGTCGCTGCGGCGATGGCGGGAGCGGAAAAACTTCCGGATCGTGCCTGGTGCACCTACGAAGCGCAGAAAAACAATCTCGAACGGAGTTACGCGGCTCAGACCAACGACTGGAAGCTGGTGGTCAAAGGCCCGGCACTGTTCTCGACCGATCCTTCGCAGGTGAAGGTCGAAGTTTACCATCTGTCGGAGGATCCAAAGGAAACGAAACACGTGCTGGAGCGAGCGGTGCAGTTCGCCGGTCCGCTGATGCAGAAGCTTAACGAATTCACGCTCCTCAACCAGGAAGGCGTGACGCCTTACGGTGAAGGTCGGGAAGGATTCAAGGCCCCGCAGGACTGGCGGATCGAGTGAGCCGGGGGAGGTGGAAGAGTGGAAGGTAGAAGAGTAGAAGGTGGTGCTCGCGATCAGGCCAAATCTCACTCCCTTCCCTCCTGTTCAAAAAAAACGTCACGCGGCGTGCGAATCGTGTGATCCATGTTCGCTTAGCGTCGTTTCCACGAAGAACAGGCAAGTTCCGGTTAATCGGGAAAGTTTGACTCTCTTTCGCAACCTCGAATACCGGTGTGCGGGATTCGGAATGGACAGAGATGGCGGGGTCTGGGGGATCTCGCTAGAGCGGTTTGCGGAGACTTGCCGAAATCAGAACAGGTACTCGTCCGGTATGCGGATGTTCGGGAAGGAAAGACCGCCATGAATTTTTTGAATCATTTAACTGACGACCAGATGGCACTCGTGATGTGCGTCGGTGCGTTGTTGATCTGCGGATTGCTGATGTCTGTGAGTCATTTCCTGGGAGCCTCGCGTCGGGAGGATCAGGAAGTACGCCTTTCGGTTCCCGAATCCAAAGATTCGGATCAATCCCAACGCAAGGCGGCGTAAGATCGCGAATTCGGGCGATCCGGACGAGCGGGACTTGCAAACTCCGCGTTTCGGCTTCACACTGAAAGAGTTGCGGGAGATGCAATCTCCCTCCCTTTTCGACCCAACGTGTTGGAGTTTGCGATGAAGCCAGTTCTTCACTTTTCGCTCGTTGCCGGGATTTTCTGCGCGGGATTCTGGGCCGGACAGTCGAACCTGACGACAGTCTCCGAACTGAAAGCCTATCAGGATCAGCCCGGCCAGGGACTGTCCGAAGACGCGGGCCGGAAGATTCGAGCGGCTCAAGCCGCTGCCGCGGAAGCGCAAGCGGCTCTCGAAAACGAGGGGCTGTACGTCCCTGCGATCGAAGGCACGAATTGCTTCGCCGTCATGGTGGGAGGCATCAATGCCATTCAGGACCTCGAACGAGGACTGGGAGTCGATCCCGAAACGTTCGTCGGATTGTACTCCGGGCTGGCGACCGCCGACGTCGCTCCCCGACTCGGGAAAGACGACATCGGACGGCTGACCTACAACGATCAGTTGATTCGCCTGTATCCGAAAACGCGTCTGCGAGAACTGCAGGCACAGCGCACCAAAATCGCCAACGCAGACAAATAAAACTAACGAAGGGATTCGATCGATTTTTCCAGACCTGTTGCGATCTGCTCCAGCCGGGCTTTTTCGTCAGCAGATCGGAACGACGCGAGTTGCCCGGATCCGATCAGAGTCACTTGCAAAGGAATGTTTGAGTCGGCAGCGATCCGCAAACAGGTTTCGCGGTTCGCTGCGGAAATTTTGAAAAACCGAACCGCGGAAGGAGCCAGCGAGATTCGATGTGCATCGTTCGATTCGGGAAGCGGAATGATTTCCAGTCTCTCCCAGGGAATCGGTTTCCGAGAATTTAGATCCGTCGCACTCGGACCGATCGTTTCCGGTTCCGGAGAGATTGCCTCGGACAACATCGAAATCGTCCATGCGCGGTGGAGATCGGGAAAAGGAGTACCCATTATTGTTTCGAGACCCCGCGTACCCGTTTGCGGCGATCGCAGCAGCCGCGCGAGGAAGTCCGCTCCCTCTCGTTCGGCACACCAACTCAGAAACAGAAACGTCGCCCCCCGGCAGCCGTCGTCCCGCCACAAGCCTGCCCGATAGTAATCCTTAACGACGAGCGGAGCCGTCCCGGGGGACGTGAGAAAGGAGTCGATCCGATGTCTCAGATTCGAGTCATCTCCCCGCAACCACATTTCCGCCAGATGCGCCTGGGCTTCGCTGAGCCAGTCTTCTTCCAGTGGCGGTCGTCCCGGCTGATTCCCCCGCACACTGCACTGCAGGACGTGAAAATATTCGTGCCCGAGCAGCGATCGAAGATTGACCGTCGGAGAGAGGTTCGAGTTCAGATAAATCGCGTCGCAGCTGTTGCCGAGCGGAGCGGGAATTCGTTCGTCGAAATCGGTTCCGCGCACGAATCCTTTCAGTGAAGTCTTCCCCCCTTGCAGTTTGTCCAGCCAGGGTGTCAGAACTATGGTCAGTTTTCCGTCCCCGTCAACATCGCGCCAGATCCCGAATGTCTGCGTACAGACCGGCAGAATCGTCTGCTCGAGTTCATTTCGAATCCGCCGCGCCAGTGCTGCCGTTCGTTCGCTGTGCGGTTCCTGTTCGTCCAGGAGAATCCTCACGTGTTCGCTCTCATTAATGACCCGGGTACGTACGGCCGCATATTGCCTCGGATCGTCGAGCGGACCGTCCGTCACATGCAGGAAAAAAATTCGGCCCTTCGCGCTCGCAACAAGCTCCCGACGATCGTCGGTCAGTTCGAGCGCTGCATACTCCGGCACCGAAGTTAGAACCGTATCGGAAGCGGAGCCAAATCTGACCGGAAACGAATTCTCTCGCCAACGATGCGTGATGACAATTCCGAACGGTTCTCGATTCAATGTCACACGCGCGGTCGAGACATCGGGGTCGCTGGAACCGACGATCAGATACAATTCGCTTCCTGGCGCTAGACTCAGCGTTCCCGCTCCGGCGGGCAGCTCCGCAGTTTCAAACAGCAAGACATATTCGGAGGTTGTCTGCTGCGTAGGGATCGGCTCGGAGACTGAAGGAAGATCCTTGCTCCCGCCGGTTCGCGTTTCGAAGCTTTGTCCCGCCGAAAACCAGGCCACCGACGCGCCAACCGCCAGACTCGCTATCGCAGAAAATCGATGCATCTCTGGCTCGGACCGGAAAGGTAAACGTCAATTGTTTCGCGCGCGGACTATTACCGAAAATCGGATATCCAGGGTTCGTTCCTTGAGCCGGATCTTGAAAATGCGGAAAATTGTGAAAGTCCTGTGAAGAAGATGGCCCTGCGAAGCAACTGCCTGTACAACGACTGAGAATCCCCACCTCGCCCCCCTGCCCCAAAGAAAGATCAGCACTCATGTCTCGCACGCTCCGAACGGTTCTCTTTTCAATTATGTGTTTGAGTTGTCTCTCCGTTTCGATCGCCGGAGATTACTTGCGGGATCTGCAAAACGAGGCGATCGAGCAGGATCGTTCTTCGGTCGGTCATTGGGGGACGGATCCTGCGAAGTACACGCAGTGGGGAACGCATTCGAGTCGGTTGATTCCGGTCTATACGTTCGGAACAAAAGGCGCGGGACGCGGCATCGGGCTGGCCCAATACACGCACAAAATGAGCGCGTACCGGAACGAAGAGTCGATCCGGAAGATCTACGGGATCGTCCCCGAGCAGACGCTCAACCCTGAAGCCCGGTACTGCGATCAGACCAATCTGTTCGATCTGCAACGAGCCGCGCTGGAAGCGGGGAAGAAGCACATCTTTCTGGTCGTGTTCGACGGAATGGACTGGCAGACGACTCGCGCCGCGGCGATCTACGGGACCGGAAAAGTCGGATATGAAAGAGGGCGCGGAACAGGATTGCACTTTCAGGACTACACCGCCGGAGGCACAACTCAATTCGGCTTCATGGTCACTTCACCCGCATTTGCTGACGGCAAGATTGACGTGGATCAACAAACGGTCGAGCCTACCGGCGACCCGGGCGGCTATGCCGCGGCACTGGGGGGAGAATTTCCCTGGTCGGAACCGGCGGATGTTCCCTATCTGATCGGAAAGTCAAAACAACTGGTGCATCCTTATCCCGACTCTGCGAACACCGCCGGTTCGATGATGTCGGGAATCAAGACTTACAACGGATCGATCGGCATCGACCGGACGGGGGGTCAGGCTCCCGCCATCGCTCATCTCGCTCAGGAACGAGGTTATGGCGTGGGAGTAGTCAGCAGCGTTCCGATCAGTCACGCCACACCGGCCACCGCTTACGCTCACAACGTGAGCCGCGACGATTATCAGGATCTTTCTCGCGATCTGCTCGGATTGCCCTCGATTGCACACCCCGACGCACCCCTCGCGGGTCTGGATGTCGTGATTGGCGGAGGTTTTGGAACTGTCCTAGAAAAAGATGCCGGACAGGGAAAGAACTTCAAAGGCGGGAACCGCTATCTGCACGAAGACGATCTGAAAGTATCTGACATCGAGCACGGGGGACGGTATCACGTCGCGATTCGCACGGAGGGTCAAGCGGGAAGCGAGCAACTGAAACGTGCCGCCGAGACTGCCTCCTCGAAGAAAGGACGACTGCTCGGATTCTACGGAGTCGGGAAGTACTCGGGACACCTCCCGTTTCAGACGGCTGACGGAGATTTCCAACCTGCGATCGGCCGCAAAAAAACGGCAGAAGTCTATTCGGAGGAAGACCTTCGGGAGAATCCTACACTCGCCGAGATGACCTCGGCCGCATTGCAGGTTCTCTCCATCCGTGAGCAGGGATTCTGGCTGATGGTCGAAGCGGGCGATGTCGATTGGGCCAATCACGACAACAACCTCGATAACTCGATCGGAGCGGTGTTCAGCGGTGATGAGGCCGTGCGGAGAATTACTGACTGGGTGGAGTCGCACAGCAGTTGGAACGAGTCGATTCTGATCGTGACCGCCGATCACGGGCACTATCTGTTCCTGGACAAACCCGAACTGCTCGTTCCGCCTGAACAATAGGGTCGTAGGGGTTCTGTTGCCTTTGCCAGTCGGGAGGGTCGATCGGGACTCGGGAACGCGAGAATCGGTACAATTCTTACAACCGAACAGCGAAGGTGGAGCCTTGCGGCTCAAGTCCAATAACCCTTTTCATTTTTGAGTATTTCAAAGAAAATCGCGGAAATTTTCTTCTAAGGTGTCCGAGAATCATTATAGAATACAGGGAGTCTTTTCTCTGGTTGCGCCAGTTTCGCGCAACTTCTCAATTTGACACAATTTCACTTCACGAATTTTCAATAGACTCAGGGGAGCCGCCCGATGTCACTGATGACCTCACGCCGCAGTTGGCCAACTTTTCTGGCTGTCATGGCAGTTTCCGCATTGGGCCTCTCGGCGAATGCGGGTGAACTGAAAGCTCCGGCTTATCTGTATCACGGGTCGGACGACGCGGCCTTCGCTGTCGGACTTCGGCTTCCCGAACCGACGGCCCAGATCACACGGCACGTGTTGCTGGTCGATACCTCCGCGAGTCAGATCGGCGAGCATCGCCGTCAGGTGATGAGTGTGCTGAATGAATTGCTCGCCAAACTCCCCGCCGACTGCGAAGTCGCTCTGCTCGCCACCGACGTGCAAACGGTCGCATTGACTGAAGGTTTCGTCGGACCGCACAGCGACTCGATGAAGTCGGCGATGCAGAAACTGCAGCGCCGCGCTCCGCTCGGAGCGACCGATCTGGCAGGTGCTCTGACGTCCGTGTTCGATCTCACTTCGGGGAGCGATCCGGTTTCGATCGGTTACATCGGCGACGGCATGAGCGCCGCGCGGCTGATCGAAGTCGATACGCTGAAATTGCTCTCGAGCGAACTTCGCACACAGAAAATTATCGTGAACGGTTATGCGATCGGTCCTCAAACCGACTTGCAGTTGCTCGGAATTCTCGCGCAACAGACCGGTGGACGCATTCTGGTCGATGCCGAATCCTCTGTCGAAGAGGTCGCCGGATCGATGGTGCAGACTCTGCAAGCGGGTGTGTTGTATCCCGAATCGCTGAGCCTCTCGGATTCCGATGCCGAACTGTCCCTCTCGCACGCGCTGCCTCTGCGATCCGACGAAACGTTGTTCGTGCTGGGTGAAGGTCGCGTTTCCGAACATACGATCGTTACGGCATCGTTCGGCGAACGAAAGATTCACTGGACCGTCGAACCGAAAACGGCAGCCGGAAACCAGACGTTCTTGAACGCTGCGTTGCAGAACGCTCGTGGAACGCAAGGACTGTTCGTCGCTTATCCCGGTGAGTCAATGCTGCTGCAATCGGCGGACGCATTTTCGAGCCAGCTCGATCGGATGAAGGAACTCGCCCAATAT
>DATKCB010000685.1:0-3726 GCA_035513495.1 Planctomycetaceae bacterium
CGTGGCTGCCGTTTGCCGTCTGGTCAACCGAACGGTTTCTGGTTTCGGGCGCGTGGAAATTTCTGATTCTGCTGGCCTCGATCCTGGCGATGCAACTTCTGGCAGGTCACTTCGTCATCGCGTTTCTGACGATCCTGGCGACGCTGGGATACGCGTTCGCGAGGACGATGATCTGCTCCGACAAGCAAGCGATCACAGCGCAAAACTCTTCGAGTCCGCGCTCGGTCCGTCCGAGATTTCGAATGCTCGCGGCGTGCGGAGTCGCGCTCGGCTGCGGGTTTCTTCTGGCGGGGGTCCAACTGGTTCCCTCGTGGGAACTCAAGCAGCACAGTCAGCGGGACGAAGAATTTCACGATGTCGGATACGGTCACCTGCCACCGGAATACCTCGCGCAGGTGGTCGCTCCGTGGAAATGGTATTCGCTGGGAGATGCTCGAAACGAAAAACTGCAAAAGCTCGACTGGCTGGCTCTCGACTCGGCGACCAACACGGTCGAAGCGCATCTTTATTTCGGACTCCTGCCGTTCGTGCTGGCGATCATCGGTCTGTTTCCGATCGCAAACTCTCGACCATTGGACTGGCGGCAAAGACTGGTCTGGTGGGGACTGGCGCTGTTGGCTGTCAGCTACGCGATGGGCTGGTGGCTGCCCCTGACGCGGCAGCTTCCCGGTTTCAGTTTCTTCATCGGTCCGGGTCGCTACGGACTGATCGCCACGCTGGGGATTGCACTTCTGTCCGCCGAGGCCGCGGAGGCGTTCTTCCAGCGGTTGAAACCGACGCTGAAATGGCTGGCCTGGAGTGTGACGATCGGCATCACCATCTGGGATTTGTTTCTCGTCAGCCGATTGGTTTCCGATGCCACGGTTCAAACGCAATCGGCGTTCGATTTGCGCGAGTTCAGCCCGGTTCGCGAATATCTCTCGGCTCATCCCGAACCGGTCCGGTTGCACGCACCGGGACAGAACCTCCCGACGCTGTTGGGGGTGTCTGCCGTTCCACAATATCTCGGCTTGAGTCCGACGGAATACTTTCAGGAAGCGACTCGGATTCCCCCCGCTCCCCAAACGCGGGATGAAAACGGTTTCATCGACCACGACGCACAGTTCAGCGAGAGACTCCGCCAGGCCGGTGTGACGCATCTGCTCACTCAGCAACCCGTCTCTTCAGGCTGGCCTTGTCAGCTTGTGCTGAAACAGTCCGATCCGTTTCTGAACGCGGCTTGGGGACGAAGCACGGGCGATCCCCTCTATCTGTACGAATTGAACAATCCTCGCGGACGAGTTTTCTGGAAGCCCGCAAGCGAATCGGTCGCCGAAGCCGTCGAGCAAGAAACCACAATCGAATGGATCGAACGCGAACCGGAACGTCATGAATTGAAGGTCGATGTTCCCGAAAGCGGACAACTTGTCGTGACCGAACTGCTGTTTCCAGGCTGGCGGGTGAACGTGGACGGAGAGCCTGCCACACCCGTTCGGGTCGAAGCGATGTTTCGCGGAGTGGAACTCCCTCCCGGCGAGCATACGGTTGTCTGGGAGTATCAACCGGACTCGTTCGGGCGGGGAATCGGACTGAGTCTCGGGATGTTGTGTCTGCTCGCCCTCATCGCACACGTGCGATTCTGGCATCCCGGATGTCTCAACTGGCTGGAGGACCGATGAGCGATCTTTTCGATCGATTCGAACCGCTGGTCTGGCGGTTCCGCCAGACGAAATGGGAACTGACGGGAAGCGCCCGGCTGATGGGAATCGTGAACGTCACCCCCGACAGTTTTTCCGATGGAGGAAACTATCTTCAAACCGAGCGGGCCGTCGAACATGCTCTCGCGCTTGCCGAAGAGGGGGCGGACGTGCTCGACATCGGAGGCGAATCGACGCGACCGGATTCCGAACCCGTTTCACTCAAAGAAGAATTGAACCGGGTCATTCCGGTGATCGAGTCGCTCCGTCAGCAAACGGACGTTTCGATCTCGATCGATACGACCAAAGCCGAGGTTGCCCGGCAGGCGCTCGCGGCGGGAGCCGATATCGTCAACGATATCTCGGGACTGACTTTCGACGAGAACATGATCTCGGTCTGCACGAATTCCGATTGCGGCATCATCGCCATGCACATCCGGGGGACCCCCCGCACGATGCAGGACAATCCGGCCTACGACGATGTCGTTTCCGACGTGCGCGGTTTTCTCTCCAAACGGGTCGAGTTGATGGCCGACAGCGGGATCGATCGGGAGCGAATCATGCTCGATCCCGGCATCGGATTCGGCAAGACGGCCGAGCACAATCTGGAACTAATGCGGAATCTGAGCGAGTTGCGTTCGCTGGGACGGCCACTGATGGTCGGGCACTCCCGCAAGCGTTTTCTGGGGAAGATTCTGGGCCGTCCTGTCGACGAGCGAACGGCGGGAACGATCGGGGTTTCGGCGGCCTTGTCACTGCTGGGTGCCGACGTGATTCGCGTACACGATGTTGCGGCAGTACGAGATGCGTTGACCGCTTTTCGAACTCTGCTGACCGGTCACGGGACACACGGCTGATCGGCTGAAATTGACACTAGTGCGGCACGTCGCTAGCTCTAGCGCTATCTGGGTCGGTGAGGTAAGCTGGGTGCTTTCTGTTTCAAGGAGGACGCAGCATGCAGCCGTATTCGAAGGAGTTCCGCCGCGATGTTCTGGCCGCGGGTGACGCCGGGGGCGGGACGCGGGAGGTGGCCCTGCAGTTTGACGTCTCGGAGTCGTGGGTACGGCGGATCAAACAGCAGCGACGCGAGACCGGACAGGTCGCTCCCAAGACAACCCGCAATCGACGGCCGAGTTGGGAGGCTTGGGCCGATTGGCTTGAGGCGGCCGTCGCGGCCACGCCGGATGCCTATTTACGCGAACTGAAGGTGCGGCTCAAAGACGATCGCGGCATCGAAGCCAATGAAGAAGTGATTGGTGCCGCCTGTCACGCGCTGAAGCTGACTCGAAAAAAAAGACGCTGATCGCTGCGGAGCAGGACCGGGAGGACGTCGTTGAAGCGCGTCAGGAATGGCGCGTCGGCCAGCCGGACGTCGCTCCCGACCGATGGGTCTTCCTCGACGAAACCTGGGCCAAAACAAACATGACGCGAACGTACGGCCGCAGTCCGGAGGGTACGCGTCTGATCCAGAAAGTTCCTCACGGCCGTTGGTCGACAACCACGTTTCTGGGGGCGATGCGATCGACCGGGTTCATCGCTCCGCTGTGCGTGGACGGGGCCGTCAACGGGCAGGTTTTCAAGGCGTGGGTCGAGCAGCATCTGGTTCGTGAACTGAAGCCGGGCGACATTGTGGTGATGGACAATCTGTCGAGCCACAAAGTGGCCGGAGTGGTCGAGGCGATCGAGGCTGCGGGCGCGAGCGTCCGCTATCTGCCACCGTACTCGCCAGACCTGAACCCGATCGAGTTGGCCTTCAGCAAGTTCAAGAAGCTGCTCCGCGACGGTGCCGAACGAACGACGGAGAAGCTCTGGCATCTGTGCGGCCAAGTCCTCGAACTGTTCAACGAAACCGAGTGCCGACGCTACCTCCGCCACTGCGGATACCGCTACACTTAAAAACCGGGCGCACTAGCTCGGCCATTCGACAGCCGAGAGCATTCGCCAACTTTTCAACAGTCGCGATCGTCACATTCCGCTCGCCCGTCTCCACCATAGAGATGAAATTCCGGGCGAGACCTGCTTCCGCTGCAAGTTTTTCCTGCGAAAGGCT
>DATKCB010000686.1:0-5838 GCA_035513495.1 Planctomycetaceae bacterium
CTTGACCAATTCGCGATAGAATTCTCGATCGTCAAATCCTGCTGCAGCCGCGTCGTCGATCGTCGCCGCGTAAACAATTCGATCGAGTCGCGACCAGTAAATGGCGGCCAGACACATCGGACACGGCTCGCAACTGCAATAGATTTCGCATCCCGTCAGACAGAATGACTTCAATCGCGTACAAGCATCGCGTATTGCAACCACTTCTGCATGGGCCGTGGGATCATTGGCGGAAGTCACACGATTCCAGCCGCGACCGATGATCTCCCCTTCCCGCACGAGGATCGCACCGAACGGTCCTCCCTCGTTCGCTTCCATTTTTTCGATGGAAAGGCGAATCGCCTCCCGCATGAATTCTGAGTCGGAGGTGGGGATGCTCATGGAAATTTGCTCGATCGCAGATTCAGTCATGTTCCGCAAAAAATTCTAACAACAGACGTGCCTCGCTGATAGAATCGAAACCGAAAGAGGAACTAATCCATGGCCCAGAATCGACGCCCGGCTCCCCGCAAGCCCGCAACCAAACTCCCGAATCTGCAGAAGAAAATGCGAAAGCAGAAAACGCAGTCGGCAGCAGCGAAGAAGAAATAGAACGACTCGAAACGAAGGACTGAGCGATGAGAGCTTCCCTCGGAATGACCCTGTTGTTAATTTCCCTGACTTTGAACAACACGCCGACCGCGTTCGGAACTGAACAAATCGTACGGACGCATACTCCCATGCGGCCGCTGCCGACAGCCGGCGATCGACCTCTCGGGGAAGGACCCGCAAAGTTCGTCGACTCGAACAAGGGAGACGATGCGCACGACGGCAGCGAAGCCCGTCCGTGGAAGTCGCTCCATCACGCGTTGCGGGAACTCAAACCGGGTACAACGCTTTGCCTGCGGGCGGGAATCTATCACGAGCATCCCGTCTTGAGCCGTTCGGGAACGGAAGAAGCCCCCATCACGATTCGCAGCTATCCCGGAGAGCTGGCCGTCATTGACGGAGGATTGCCTGAGTTCGTTTACACTCCGGAAACCGCCTGGACTCCCGCGACCGACGGTGCTCCCGGCGAATACATCTCGTCGTCGCGCTACTCCGATTTCGATCGGCGGCGCGTCCCCCATCAGTTTCTGCCGGCCTCGTGGGAACCGATGTGGGGGAAGGAAGAGGAACGGCCGCTCGCGCTGGGAAATTTCGCCGATTCGATGGTCCCCCTGCACGGCTATCGAACTCTCCACGATCTCCGATCTGACAACGAACTCTGGCTCGGGAACAAAATCGAGATGCGCGAGATCGGCATCTATTGCGGACCCGGCATGTGGTTCAATCGCGATACCGGAAAGATTCACATTCGACTCGCCCATCACAAACTTGCGGGGCTGGAGTCTCACGCTTATCGAGGCGAAACCGATCCGCGGAAAATTCCGCTCGTCGTTTCTGTCGGTTTCGGCGACGAAGTTCTGAGAATCAACGGGATCCAGCACGTGCGGCTGCAGGATCTCGTGTTGCGCGGCGCGACGGGAAGCCCCATGATCCAGATTTATGGATCGCAGAACATCGCACTCGATCACTGCACCGTGTTCGGCGGATTTCCGGGACTCCTGATCGATGCCTCGCAAAAAATTCAGGTGACGCACTCGGCCTTTCGCGGCCTCGCTGCTCCCTGGACCAGTCGAGCGCACATGAAGTATCAGGGAACGGCCACGTACCAACTCATCGTCAAGAACAGCCAGCCTCGCGCGGAAAACCTGGAGTTCGCGTGGTGCGAATTCACGGACGATCACGATTTCGCATTCTTCCGATACGGCTGGAACCTGCGTTTCCATCACAATTACGTCGACAACTTCAACGACGACGGCCTGGAGTGCGGAGCGAAGCTCCGAGATCACACGATCTACCTATATCAGAATCACATTGGCCGCTCCCTGATTCCGTTCACGCAACATGAAATCGAAAAAGACGAATCTCCCCTGGATCATAGCCCGGATTCGGGAGTGTTTGTCTATCGCAACGTGGTCGATCTGCGTGGAGGAGTTTACAAGTCGCCTCCCAACGAACCCGACCCGACCGGTTCGTACCTCGGAGGAGAAGGTCATCTCGTGGGAGACCACGGCAGTCCGATCTGGCCAGTGATGCACGTCTACCACAATACGTTCCTGCGGCAGACGCCCGTCTTCCGCGATTACTATCTGTTCGGACTCGGAGCGCAAGGGCTGCGGAATAACGAGCGGGACGTGTTCAATAACATTTTCTACCAGGAACAGCGCCTGCCCGGTGTCGGCTTCGTCGGCATGAAAGAACCGTCAAACGTTCGAGAGGGCGGCAACCTGCTGTGGAGTCCCGCGGCAACTCCCGAGGAAATCTCCAGGCACTTTGCCAGGTTTCGGTCGACTCCGCTGTACGCAGCGAGCCAGTCCGTGTTCGAACCCGGATGGACCAATCTCGATCGGATCGACGACCCGTCGTTTGTGAGCAGTTCAGATGACCTGGACTTAGGTCCCGACCTGCGACTGCAAAGCGGTTCTCCGGCAATCGACGCCGGCGTCAACTTGAACGCGGACTGGCCCGATCCGTTACGTGAGTTCGATCCGGGAGCGCCCGATATCGGCGCTATTCCCGCAGGAGCCGAACCGTGGCGAGTGGGGATCGACGGTCGCCGATCGATCTTTGATCGCTGAGCTTGCGAACATTGATTCTGAGTAATCCTGTCCCCGAATGCCCCCCGGCGCTTGCTTAAGGATGCTGGAATTCGATCAAAATCGAGGGGAGTTTCAAACTCTAAAGTCTTTGAGAATCAAAAGTACCGGAGGGGGGACTCGAACCCCCACGACCTTGCGGCCACTGGATTTTGAATCCAGCGCGTCTGCCATTCCGCCACTCCGGCATTGGGTACTGATTGTCGTGTCTGACCTTTGGAAAAGACAGTCGGGTTGTCGCAAAGGCTCGCGTTCAGGCTCTTTTTTTGATCGTATCAAGCGCGGCTGCGGTTAAAGCGGCTGCTTGTTGGGCTTCGCGGAGATTCTGGGCGAACACATCGGGATAACTGATGCCCGCCAATTTCAGTAAGACTCCCCCATTCGCTCCGATCAGATTGATGTCGGACGCTTTGAAGAACGCCTGGCCGCCCGTTTGAATAAACTCGATACTGCTGATCTCGCCCAGTGGAATCGACTTGATCATACTTCCCCCCGTCGCCGTCCAGACCTGGAGGGACCGATTCGTCAGTGTGTACCGCGTGCCGAACACCTTGGAAGCGAGATAAATCAACGCTCCGATCGGAGCGAGCGGCAATCCGAAAATCAATGCCGAAATGGGGATCCCATTGAGCTTGAGTGGAATACAATTATTCAGGGATCCGATCATCCGGCCAATGGGATTGGCTGCGACAGAAGGCCAGATGTGCGTCAAGATGGTTTCTTTCTGCGAATTGACACCGGCTATGGCAGTCGTATGGGACATCGCGCGTGCTCTTTCCAGAGTGGTTCGATTGAGGATCGGGTCCGAATTCCGCTGAACGTGTTCGAAGCCATAGAATATCAGTCGAAAACGAGACTTTCCAGAGAACAGACACTTCCCGGGAGTGCGATGTCGCGGGATCGTCAAATCCGCTCGATTTCCGACTTTTGACCCGGGCGATTTATTCCGACGATGTCAGGCTGGTCGTCGCAACAGCCTTTTCCAGAGTATCGAGCAGTAGGTCGAGCCGGAACGGCTTGAAGAGGACGCCACTGAGTCCTTGTTGACGCGCCTTGACGAGGCAGTGTTCGGCATCGTAGCCGTAGCCCGTCATCAGGAGAATCGGCTGATCTTCGTTGATTCGTTTCAATTCGCAAAAACATTCGTAACCGTTCGCATCCGGCAGGCGAATGTCGCAGACCACGAGATCGTAATCGAAGCTGCGGGCCATCAAAAACAACTCCTGGGCGTTATGAGCCGTTTCAACGACGCAGCCGTATCGCTCGAGTAATTCGTGGGCCGACTGGAGAATGGTCTCGTCCGCGTCGGCAACTAAAATTCGTTTACCGTACAGCTTCGGACGCGATGGCTGCTCGGGAATTTCGACGTGAGAAGGTTCGTCGGGAACCAGCGCCTGTCCGGCCTGCTGGATGAGCTGTCGAATCTGGCGTGCATCCTTGAGAACTCTCTGCAGCCTCCGGCAGAGTTCCAGATCGGCTCCGGCCGATTTCTCCAGCATCCAGGCGGAATCGTTCAGGATTTCGTCGACCGGTTTGGCGACTTCCTTGAGGATCAATTGCGTTCCTTCAATTGCTGTCTGCTGTCGCTCTGCCAGTAACAGATCGAGCGTATTGAGCGCTGCGGCGATTTCGCGGCTGAAGAGTTCGAGGAACTGCAAATCCTGGCTGTCGAACGAATCCGGATCCGGGCTTTCGACGTTGAACGTACCGAGGACTTCGTCGTGGAGTATCAGGGGGACCGTCAGCGAACTCCGCGCACCGTGAGCTCCGGGCAGATAGAGCGGATCGTGCTCGATATCTTTGCAGAGATAGCTCTGTCCGGTTTTCGCAACGAATCCGGTGACTCCGTTGTGTTCGGAAGCGGCGTATAAAATCCGATCGGCAGCGAGCGGCTGCATTCCGACCTGAAGGAGAGAGTCCAGCCGACCGGTCTTCTTATCGATCAGCCGAATCTCGATGGTGTCATACTTCAGGATGTCCTGTGTATAGTAAAGGATTTTCGATTTCAGAAGCTCAACCCGCTCCACTTCGGTCATTTCGGAAATGTCCTGCGGAGCCAGATCACCCAGATCGAGCCCCGCTTTCGAAATCGCGTTGAGTTTCTGACGGCTGATCTCCCGTTCGCTGACGTCGCGGACCGTGACGAGGATCATGCTTTCCCGAGCGAAGAACAACGGACCTTCGAGCAGTCGCGAATGGACTTCGAAGTAACGATTTTCCTTGATCCTGATCGTCTGACGTTCGACCGCGGCATCTCCCAGGGAGGCTGAGATAGGACATTCTGCGGGAGGCGGCTGATTGTCGAGGCCCAGCAGTGAGTAAAATTCCTGCTTGCAGGTCGAATCCTGACCGACGAGCTGCTCGAATTCCCGGTTTGCCCACTGGACGCAGAGCGAATTGTCGAGGAGGGCCACACCCTCGGGGAACTGCTCGAGCAATCCTTCCGAATAAGGCAGGATCATATCGGGGTTGTGAGGATCGGTGGGGATAATCACCCCGATCACGTCTTCAGACTCAAGTAACGACAACGTCTCCTGAACCGAGCTGGGGATGAGTAGACCGCATTCTTCCCGGAGCGTTTCTCTCAGCGTCTCGATCGTTTGGGGATCCGTTTTGCCGATCGCGACAAACTGCGGACTGCTAGTCACAGAAGGAGAACCTTTACACCATTAAGTGGGCCATGAACGTCTTGTCGCGGCAGAGGGATACATCCAAAAACAGTATTATCCTGTCTTATTTTAACCCAAACTATACTCTTGGAAAGACGAGACCTCACGAATTCTCACATCGAAATCCGATTTATCCGAGATTCTCGCAGCACGAATCCTCGATTCAAAAGTCGTCCCTGACCGCAGGGGCGACTTCCTGAAAGGTCGCATGGGCGGATCTTCCAAGAAACCAGGTATTCATCAGCACTGCCGCTGCGGGAGGCATCGGAAGCGAGGATCGCGACTCGAACAACAAGCCTTCGTTGGTGCGGACGATCCAGCTTCGAGAATCTTCCATGTACGGAAGGATCGCTTGCGCCGAAGGGACTGAAAATATATCCAGATTAAAGTTTTCGGACTGCGCTTCGCTGAGTCCGACTTGCATCAGGTAGGGCATGACGGAATACACAAAGCGGATCAATTGCGGGGCATCGAATTGTGAATAGCAG
>DATKCB010000687.1:0-3385 GCA_035513495.1 Planctomycetaceae bacterium
CAGAATGGAATCGCCCAGGAATTCCATTCGCTCGTTCGAGTCGAGTCGTGTCGTTGCCACAGAACTGTGAGTCAGACTCCGTTTCAGTAAGTCGCGATCCTTGAAGCGGTACTTCAAAATCGCCTCGCAGCGATCGAGGACTTGATCAGGAGATTCGGGCAAATTGCTCGATGAGGACATGAGGTAAGTAACGAATCGGGAATGTGGGAGCCAGCAACGCTCGGTTCAAGAACTAAGATCATCCAATATGGTCCACTGCAGAAGGAGCGTCAACTCCTCGCGTTCCCGGATCGTGTGAAATAGTGCGAGTGCAAAACGACTGAAATTTATGAAATGTGTGAATTGTGTATGGGCTGGTCGATCTACCTATTTCGACGTCGGACACGCGAATTCCGCTAAAGCCGCTGCCATCACTGGCTGCGGGCACGACCAGACCAGAAAAAATTGGGCTTCCCGGATCGCGCGGGAGGCCGGATGGCCGGCCAAAAACCCGGCGCCCTTGCAGGCAGTGAGATAAGCTTGAGCGGACCGCAGTGCCAGCGAGTTCGATTGTTTCCTGAGCGTTTCGAGCGACTCCTTCGATGGGTCCACTGCGGATTGCGTAATTGCGATCAGATCCGATTTCAGCACTTCGAGCGTTTCCCGCAAATGGGCCGCGACCGGTCTCAATTCTTCCCGTTTCTCGGCTTCCTCTGCAATGCCCAGGATCGATTTCTGTGCTGAACCGAGGCCCAAGGCGGACGTCGTCACGCCTCCCGCGCCGCCTGCCTTGAGAACTTGGGTCTCGGGTCCGAGCAGCAATCGCTCGCGGGAAACACGTACCTCGTTCAAGCTCACGGACGAAGTTCTCGATTCGTTCAAGGCGAGCAATCGCGGCGGCATCTGCACGGTGATTCCGTCGTTCGACGTCTCCAGCGCAACGAGGATTTGTAAACCGTCCGGCTGGACTCCACCGGTCACGATCACGTCTGCCGCTTCCGCACCCGTCACCCAGGGGATTTCGCCGGTCAAGATCCATCCATGATCATCGGGTATCGCCTGAACGACCGGCGAAGCCAGATGCTGGCGAGAAGTCGTGAGATGTGAGATACCCACGGTGGCGAATATCTGATTCCGTGCCAGCTTTTGAGACAGGTCCTTCTTCAGCGGTTCGTTGTTCGAAAGCAGAATTCTCGAGACGGCAGCGTTGCGCTGTGTCAGAATAAACGTCGTCGTCAGGCAGGCGGATGCCAGTTCGAGATACCCCAGTTGTTTCGTGGTTTCATCGACCGGCATGCCGCCATGCTTTTCTGGCAGGAACCAGCGGAGCACGCCTGCCTCATCGAGCAGTTTCCAGGCTGCGGCCGGCCACACTTCCGACTGCTCCAGTTCGGCGTTCACAGCACGAAGCTGCGAGACGAGCTTCGCGAAGGCCCCTGTGTCGAGCGGAGAAGTGTTCATCAATAACTTGAATCCGGTTGATAGGTCACGTGATAATCGACGACTTTGCTTCGGCCAGCTCCTGCATGAAGTTCATGATCCGCATGGCCATTTCCGATCCGTCGGGAGCGATCCCTTCCTGCAGCAGAGCCTGATCGAGCAATAACTGTCCGCTGTTGCGGATGAACTCGTGATTCTCAGGGTTGCCGGAAATCTCTGAGAGACGTTTGATCAAAGCCGCATCGGGGTTAACCTCGAAGATTCGTTCCGACATTTGAAAGTCTTCGTGTTGCAGGCTGAGGACTTTCTGAAGCTGCGTGCTCATTCGCCCGTCTTTATTGACCAGACAGCAGGGACTGTCGGTCAGGCGGTCCGACTTGCGAACTTCGGCGATTTTATCTCCGATCGATTCGCGGAACAGTTCCAGGACTTTCTCGAATCCCTCGACGTTTTTCGATACCTCTTCTTCCGGCTGCGTTTCACTCGAGTCGCTCCGAGCGGGTAGTTTCGCGTCGGCGGAATCGATCGAGACGATCTGCTTTTCGGCGAACTTGCCGAGATTGCTCAGCACGATCTCGTCCACCGGATCGGTCAGATAGAGTACCTCGGTCTCGCGCTTACGGAAAATTTCGAGATTCGGATTGCGGGCGATCGTCGCGAGATTCTGTCCGCAGATGTAATAAATCTGCTCCTGGCCTTCGGGCATGCGGGAGACATACTCGTCGAGCGAGGTCAACCCTTCGATTTTGGGTGAGTGGAACATGACCAGCTTCGAAAGGCGATCCCGCTGATCGAACTCAGTCGCGATGCCTTCCCGCAGGATCGCGCCGAACTCCCGATAGAAATCGAGATAGGCGTCTCGTTTTTCGGTCTGCATCTCAGCGAGTTCGTCGAGAACCTTTTTGATCAGCACCTTTCGGATTTTGCGAAAGACCGTATTGTCCTGCAACGCCTCGCGGGAGACGTTCAGCGGCAGATCGGCCGAATCGACCAGTCCGTGCAGGAACCGCAGCCATTCGGGCAACAGCTTGTCGCAGTCGTTCTGAACGAGAATTCGCTTGGCGCACAGGTGCAATCCATGATCGGTTTTTCCGAAGCCGAGTTTTTCGAAGTTCGATTCCGGGCAGAAGAGAATCGACTTGAACTCGAACGGTGTTTCGCTCGCCAGATGCAGATGCCAGCGGGGAGTCTCACCGACGCGATGCGTCAGAAACTGATAAAACTGGTTGTACTGCTCGTCTTTCAGTTGGGCTTTCGGCTCGACCCAGATGGGGGGTTGCGTATTGAGATGCTCCCCGGCCAGTTTGAGCGGATGGGCCACGAATGTGGAATAGGTTCTCAGAATGTGCTTCAAGCGTTCCACGCGGGTGAATTCGTCCACGAGATCCGATTTCAGATGCAGGCGGATCTGCGTTCCGCGAGGAAGATCCTCGGCCGCTTCGATGGTGAACTGGCCTGTCCCTTCCGATTCCCACCGCCAACCGGTTTCTTCCTGACTGCTGCGGGTCAATACCTCGACGCGGTCGGCCAGCATGAAAGCGGAGTAGAATCCGACGCCGAACTGACCGATCAGAGAGACGTTGTTTTTTTCTTCCTGGCCCAGTTGCGAGAGAAACGCTTTCGATCCGCTGTGAGCGATCGTCCCGAGGTTTTCGATCAGTTCGTTCTTGGTCATGCCGATCCCGTTATCGGCAATTGTGAGGACTTTGGCTTCGGTGTCGGGATCGATGCTGATTTCCAGTTCCATTCCGTCTCCCGACCCACCTTCGGTGAGTGTCCGAAAACGCATCTTGTCCAAGGCGTCGGACGCGTTGGAGACCAGTTCGCGAATCGCGATCTCGCGGTTCTGATAGAGCGAATGCGAGAGCAAATGCAGAAGTTGTTTGATTTCCGCCTGAAACGTGAATTGTTCGCTGTTTTGAGTGGTTGTCATGCTCTTTCTTTCCTGCTACCTGAATTCAGATGC
>DATKCB010000688.1:0-4083 GCA_035513495.1 Planctomycetaceae bacterium
GAAAAAAATATCGATCTGTTCTTGAATCATCACGCCTACAAGGTCGAGACCGAGGGAAATCAGATTACCGCCGTCCATGCGTTCGATACGCGGACCAGCGAGTACAAGCGGTTTTCCGGCAGACTGTTCGTCGACGGAACCGGTCACGGCACGATCGGATATCTCGCCGGCGCCGACTCGGAGATGACACCCGAAGGCCGCATGGGGATGAGCAACATGTGGTCCTGGGACGAAGGGGAGAAACCGGTCGAGTTTCCCAAAACTCCGTGGGCGCTCGATCTGACGATGAAAGATTTCCCCTACCCCCGCGAGCATCACGGGCAATGGTTCTGGGAGAGTGGATTCGACAAAGATCCGCTGGGAGGAGCCGAAGCGATTCGTGACTGGAATCTGCGGGCGGTGTACGGAGCATTTAATGCGATGAAAAACCGCGACGGTGCGGACCAGCACAAAACCGCGTTTCTCACCTGGATTGCGTACATCGGCGGCCCCCGCGAATCGCGGCGGTTGATGGGAGACGTGATCCTCACACAGGACGACATCCTGGATAAAAAACAATACCCCGACGGCTGCGTTCCCAGCACCTGGTCGATCGATCTGCATTATCCCAAGGAACAGTACGCCAAAAAATTTCCCGACAATCCGTTCATCTCGATCGCCGTTCACGATCAGCGGATCGACCGCAAGTATGGTTATCCCGTTCCCTATCGCTGCTTCTATTCGCGAAACATCAACAACCTGTTCATGGCGGGCCGCTGCATCAGCGTGACGCACGAAGCGCTGGGAACTACCCGCGTGATGAAGACCTGCGGCATGATGGGAGAAGTGGTCGGCAAGGCGGCGTCGATCTGCGTGCAGCAGGATTGTCTTCCGCGGGATGTCTACGAAACTCATCTGTCCCAATTGCAGGCCCTGCTCGAACTCCCTGGCAAAGCGCGACGGGAAACGGTGCGCAGTGAGATCGTAATTCCCAAGGATATCCCGAAACTGGCCGGTCCCTACGGACCACCGACTGGCCTCGATCCCGCCAAACTCGAAGGACTGGTGATCGACGATCAGGATGCCGTCAAGGTCGGCAACTGGACCGAAGGTCAAGGACTCAAAGGCTATGTGGGCTACAACTATCTGTACGCCGGGAACAACTCGAAAGCGGAAGTCCGGTTCGAGTTCAAGGCTCCCAAAGCCGGTTCGTTCGACATCCGGATCGCCTACGGACACCACGAGAACCGGGGCGACAAAGTTCCCGTAACGGTGCGAAGCAGTGCCGGGAGCAAAGAATTACGCGTCAACATGCGCGAGCCGGCACCTGGCCCTGACGGATTCTATTCGCTCGGCAAGTTCCCGCTCAAACTGAGCGAGTCGGTCACCGTCGTGGTTGGAACAGAAAACGCCGGAGGCAACTCGCACGCCGATGCCGTGCAGGTCGTCGAGGCGAGGTAACCCGGTCGGCGGTTTCATCTCAATTTCAACAGAAGAGTCCCTGTCAGTTGTCTCATCATCCGGATTACAAACGAGTCCTCTGGACGTTCTTTCGCAATTCGCTCGTGCGCGAGATGATGTTTCGCAGTAACTTCCTGATCACGCTGCTGACCCGGGCGTTCTGGTTCTCGGCGCAGATCGTGCTGTTCGAAGTGATCTTCCGCGAAGTGAACACGATCGCCGACTGGTCGCGGGCGCAGTATTTCGGATTCATGGCGACCGGTATGCTGATCAACTCGATCGTCGAGACCTTCTTCATGCCCAACTGCGCGAATTTCAGCGAACTGATCCGGACCGGCAATCTCGACTTCGCCCTGCTCAAACCAATCGATACGCAGTTTCTGGTTTCGTGTGAAAAGATTCAGCTTTCGAATCTCACGCAGACCGCGATGTCGCTGGCCCTGCTCGGTTACGCGGTCGTTCAGGGGGGCGTCCCGCTGACAGTAGCGACCGTCTGCGGATACATTCTGCTGGTGATCATCGGGGTGACGTTCTTTTACAGCCTGATGATCTCGCTCGCCTCGACGAGCATCTGGTTCGGGCGGAATCAGGGCTTGTACGATTTCTGGTTTTACATCACGGTCTTCGCCCGGTATCCGCGGGACATCTACCTCGCCCGCGAAAGCATTGCCGGGAACCTCCTCTCAACCGCGTTTACCTACGTGATTCCAATCCTGCTCGTGGTGACGGTCCCCGCACGAGTGTTGATGTACGGTGTGTTCGATCCGTGGTTCATCACGATCGGAACGTCGCTGTCGCTGATCGGGTTGTTCGTTGCGCGGAAGATATTCAACTTTTCGTTGCGACAATATCGCAGCGCAAGCAGTTGAGTGATTGGGGCAGATCGATGCTTCAGAGCTTCCTCCGCGCTCCCCCGATTGCTTGCGCAATTGGGCTTCAATCGGCATCACATGGAAGCCCTGCGGCGCAAGCCGTTGGGGGAACGTCGCGCGAACTCTGATCGCATCGGGGAATTTCGAAGCGGAGCACTTCGAGATCCATTCGTTCCCACCTTATGCAACGAAAAACAGCCGAACCCCCGGTTCTTGTCCCGAAGTTTCGGCTGTTTTTGAGAGCGTCAGAGTGGACGTAACTGGACTCGAACCAGTGACCCCCACGATGTCAACGTGGTACTCTAACCAACTGAGCTATACGTCCAAGGTTTCCGACAGAATGATCGTTCGATCCGGTCCTGTCAAGAAGTAGCGGAGGGGGGATTCGAACCCCCGACACCCGGCTTATGAGTCCGGTGCTCTAACCAACTGAGCTACCCCGCCGAAATCGCGTCTCGCGTGGAGAGCAAACTGAAATTGTATCGGCTTTCGCGCGGCATGCAAGCCACACGAATTCGCACTTTCTCAGACAGGATTTCACTCCAAAAGGTTCGCAAATTCTGCGGAAACGGATGCGCGGACGGACGAGTGAATCGCTCGTCTCGATGCCTGAATGAGCCACGGGGATTCTTCCGGATTACCTCATCGTCAAACTCGCCCGCGACCACGTAACTCATTTCGATCAGTCCGTTTAGATTCGGCACCCGGAACAAACTGATTGACTGGCGTGGGGGGTGTGGTAGAATCTTTTTTATCCCAGATTACCGGTCGACGATCGGTCTTCTTCCGACGAGAATCAGCAATGCTCAACGGGATGACCTACTTCCGAAGATTTCGCATGGAGATCGATCTGCGTCAGATCGAGCTTCCGCTGGCGTATTTGCCCGAAGGCTTCGTCTGGAACGTATGGTCTCCCGAACTCGTCCAGCGTCATGCGGAAACGAAATTCGACAGCTTTCGCGAAGAACTCGATTCGCAGGTCTTTCCCTGTCTCGGCGAGTTGGAAGGATGCACGCGGCTGATGAATGAAATTGCGGGGCAATCGAGTTTCCTCCCCGAGGCGACGTGGCTGATCTCGCATCAATCGTTCGAAGACAACCTGTTTCACGACGTCGGCACGATTCAGGGGCTGGCGCATACCTCGATGGTCGGAGCGATTCAGAACGTCGGTGTCGTCCCCGAACATCGCGGACAGGGACTCGGGCGGGCGCTCGTGCTGAAATGTCTGCACGGTTTCCGCAGCACGGGGATTCCCCGCGTATCGCTGGAAGTGACCGCCAACAATCATCACGCGATCGAGTTGTACAAACGGGTCGGATTTCGCATCGTGCGGACGATGTACCGGGATGCCGAACCGCGCGCCGCCGATGTGAACTAACAAGTTTTTCGATCGATTGTCCGCCCCCGCCCCCCGCCTCGTGGAGCAACATGTCTTCCGCCTATGCGACACTCCTGATACTCGACGGCGAAGATCGAGGGGCACGCTTCGAACTCGTCGCGGATCGCTATCTGATCGGTCGCAGCCGCGATTGCGAGATTTGTCTCCCCGATTCCGAAGCCTCGCGCTATCACGCCAGCCTGATCCGCAAGGGCCGCGGATTTCTCATCAAAGACGAAAAAAGCTCGAACGGAACGCTCCTCAACGGTCAACTCGTGACCGAACAGGCCCTCAACGAGGGGGACACGCTGCTGATCGGCCGCACGACGCTGCTGTTCTCGGATCACCGGCTGTCGGATGCCTCGGCCGCCAAACGAGTCCGCCTGATCAAAG
>DATKCB010000689.1:0-6142 GCA_035513495.1 Planctomycetaceae bacterium
TTCCTGCACATCGACGGTTCGCGAGGCGAAGGGGGCGGGCAGATTCTGCGCAGTTCGCTCGCGCTGTCGATGGCGACCGGTCGACCGGTGCGGTTCGAGAACATTCGTGCGAACCGGCCCAAGCCGGGTCTGCTCGCTCAGCATCTCACGGCGGCGAATGCGGCTGCGGAAGTCTGCGGAGCGGAGACCGCAGGCATCCGTCTGCGTTCGCGAAAGTTCGAGTTTGTTCCGGGAACCGTGCGCGGAGGAGAATACACGTTCGAGATCGGAACGGCGGGGAGCACCGGTCTCGTCCTGCAAACGGTGTTGCCGGTGTTAATCGCCGCGAATGAAGAATCGCGACTGATCCTGCGCGGGGGGACGCACAACATGTCGGCTCCTCCGTTCGAGTTTCTAAAGCAGTCTTTTCTTCCATTGCTTCGACGAATGGGTCCGCGCGTCGCTCTGGAACTGCACCGGCACGGATTTTTTCCCGCCGGTGGAGGCGAGTACCAGGTGAAGATTGCCCCGGTTCCGATGCAGCGTCTGGATCTGACCGATCCGGTGGAATGGAACGTCGAACGGGTGACGGTTCTGATTTCAAAATTACCGGAACACGTTGCCGAACGGGAATTAGGTGTGCTGGAGAGCCGCCTGAAGTTGAAGAAGAGGCAGTCGGAAATCCGGACCATCGAAGATTCTCCCGGTCCGGGAAACGTGATTCTGGTGGAACTTCGAGCCGGTGAACTCGTCGAAGTCGTGACCGGGTTCGGTCAGAAAGGTGTCCGTGCCGAGCAGATTGCTCAAGCGGTCGCACGCGAAGCGAAACAGATTCTGGACTCCCGCGTCCCGGTTGGTGCTCATCTCGCCGACCAGTTGCTGGTGCCTCTCGCGCTGGGTGCAGGAGGTTCCTTTCTGACGTCGAAGCTCAGCTCGCACTCGCTGACCAACATCGAAACTCTGGAGTTATTCCTGGGTCCGATCATCGAGCAGGAATCGATCGGTCCGAGCGAGCGGGTCGTTCGAGTTTCGTCGTCTGTTTGACGCGGGAGAAATCGGAATCTCGAAAAAATCCCCGGGTGGACCTGTGAGGGTTGAACCGAATCTCACGATTGCAACGGCCGCAATCGTGCGAATCGTCAGGATTGAACGATTCCGCACAAATCGAACGGCACTGCTTCGGAACCGGGGGAACACTTTACTACGGCTTGACCCCCGCTTGAGCCGACTGATAAAGTAGAGTTGCCATTTCCCCGTCTCAGACGGGTGCCTCCTCTCGCGCGGAGTTTTTCATGCGGACATTCACATCGACCTTGAAACTGCTGCTTTGTTTCGGACTTGCTGCTTCGCTTCAGGCTCAGACGATCGACTTCAACAAAGCCTTCGATGCGAAGGCGGCGGCGGTCGCTTCGGGAGAGGAATTGAAGAAACAATCCAATCTGTTCGTGATGGAAGTGGAGTTCCGTCCGGTCGGACTGGTCGAACTCGAGCTGACCAATCCTCAAACGGGTAAAAAAGAAAAGAAACTGGTCTGGTATCAGGTCTATCGTACCGTCAATCGCGAACTCGATTCTCCCGTCGATAAAGCCAAAATTGAGACCGACAACCCGAAAGATCCGATCCCCGAGCCATATCTGATTCCCGAGTTTTTTCTGGTCGTCCAGGGCAAGGATTCGCTGAAAGTTTATCAAGACGTCGTACTCCCCGAGGCGGTGGCGGTCATCGCGAAACGGGAGAAAATTTCGCAGATCGAAAAAAGCCGCAAGATCGAACTGAAAAATTCCGTTCAGGTCATCCAGCGGATTCCCGATCCGGTGTCGGAGGAAGACAAGTCCCCCGAATGGATCTACGGAGTCGCGACCTGGGTCGATGTTGACCCCAAAACGGACCACTTCGCGATCTTCGCCGAGGGGTTCTCCAACGGATATCAAAAAGGAACGCTCGATGGCGCGGAAGTCCTCGAACGCAAGACGATCGTGATGGATTTCTGGCGTCCGGGAGACGCTTACAATCAGGTCGACCGCGAAATCCGGCGGCATCCCGAAGCACCCGATCCGCGCTGGATTTATCGTCCCTCCGGAATCGACGACTTCGATGGAACGGTCACCACTTCCGTTCCGGCCGAAGCGGAATCCGTCCCCAACCCGTAACCCGGACGACGAGTGCCATTCATTTCTAAACGCGCCTGCGGAGATTTCCGCAGGCGTTTTTTGTTCCCCCGGACCGGGCTCTCGATCGAGACTGACTCGGACAAGATTGACTTGGAGCAAGACTCCCCTCAATATCTTTTGAGTTCGATTCGCGAGCCTGGAGCCGATTGATGAGCCGAGAACCTGCCGAACGCTGCGGAATCATTCTGGCCGGAGGCTCGGGAACCCGGCTGTATCCCGTCACCAAGGTACTCAGCAAACAACTCCTGCCAGTCTACGACAAGCCGATGATCTATTATCCCCTGTCGACGCTGATGCTGGCGGGAATCAGGGATATTCTGATCATCACCACCCCGGCCCAGCGGACGTTGTTCGAGCAGTTACTCGGAGACGGAGGCGACTGGGGGCTTTCGTTCTCGTACGCGGTCCAACCGGAACCGAACGGACTGGCGGAAGCGTTTCTGATCGGCGAGGAGTTCATCGGCGGGCGGCCGAGCTGTCTCATTCTGGGGGACAACATCTTTTACGGTCATCGCATGAGTTCGTTTCTGCAATCGATTTCCGCTTCCAATGACGGAGCGACTGTGTTCGCGTATCACGTTCGCGATCCCCAGCGGTACGGGGTCGTCGTACTCGACGAACGGGGCCGCCCCCTTGAGATCGAAGAAAAACCGAAACACCCACGCTCGAACGATGCCGTCACCGGGCTGTACTTTTACGACGAGCAAGCCGTCGAGTATGCCAAACGGTTGACTCCGTCAGCTCGCGGCGAGCTGGAGATCACCGATTTGAACCGCGCTTACCTGCAGGCCGGAAAACTGCACGTGGAACGTCTGGGACGAGGTACGGCCTGGCTCGACACCGGTACACACGAGTCCCTGCTCGAAGCGGCCTCATTTGTGAGTGTGATCGAGGCGCGGCAGGGGCTGAAAATCGCTTGTCCCGAAGAAATCGCCTGGCGGATGAACTACATCGATGCAGCCCGGTTGCGCCGGCTCGCGGCACCGATGCAAAACAGCTCCTACGGAGAATATCTGTTGCAGCAACTGGACCGGGGATAAGTGTCCCCTCCCGAATCTCGCGTGCGGAATCCGTTTTTGAGTTTTGATTCGCCAAGTCGCGCTTGACAAAGCCGAACAACTTTAATAATCAGGTTAAAAAATGGAAGTCCGAATCGCGGTTTTGAAGAGTGGAATTGCAGCGAAAACTCTCCTCTCTTCCATCGTCAGACTCCAGATGACTGACTATCGTCAACGCAACAAGGAATACGCACATGGTGGCTCGGGAGATCGAACAGGAATCGTTCATCGATTCGCTCATTCGTCCCAATGGAGGCAGTCTTTCGGTGATGGAACAGAGAGAGTACGGACTGGTTCGGCCAACTCTGCTGATCGATGACGAGGACGATTTCGAGGACGATGCCGACGAGGACGATGAATTCGAGGATGATGACATCGACGATGAAGACCTGGACGGCGATCTGGACGACGATGATCTCGATGAGGACGATTTCGACGACGAGTTCGACGACGACGACGATGACGAGGAAGAAGACGACTTCTATTACGATGACGACGAGTAAAGCCGGTATTTCGCGCCCGTCATCGAAATCGTGCGCCACTCCACGCTCTCCCCGTCGCGAGGGGGCTTCGGCTTCTCGCAGTTCCCCTCTCCGCAGCGGAGATGACGGCTTATGAATTCTCTCTTCTTGAGAGTAGAAGCGGCGAAGCAGATCATTCTCGAAGCTTTTCCGACCGTTCCCAAAGCGGGCCTCATTCTGGGAACCGGGTTGGGGGGGGTTGCCGCGAAGATCGAACAGCCGGTCACGATCCCCTACGCCGAAATTCTCCACTTCCCCGAATCGACCGTCGAGTCGCACGTGGGACAGCTTGTGTGCGGAGTCCTTCGCGGAACTCCCGTCATTGCCATGGAAGGCCGCTTTCACTATTACGAAGGCTATTCCCTCGAACAGGTCACCTTTCCGATCCGCGTGATGAAAGCGCTCGGAGCGGAATTTCTGTTCGTGACGAACGCGGTCGGCGGACTCAATCCCCAGTATCGTCTCGCGGATATTGTGATCGTCGAAGACCATATCAACCTGATGCCCGACAACCCGCTGCGCGGAGTGAACGACGACCGGCTCGGACCGCGCTTTCCCGACATGTGCCGTCCGTACGATCCCGAACTGCTCGAAGCCGCGCGCGCGAAGTCCCTCGAATTGAAAATCGCGGCCCACACGGGAGTTCTGGTCGGAGTGCCCGGACCGAACCTCGAAACGCGGGCCGAATATCGCATGCTCCGGCTGATGGGAGCCGATGTTGTGGGAATGTCGACCGTTCCCGAGATCCTCGTCGCGGCACATTGCGGTCTCCGCGCCGCCGCGTTCTCGGTCGTGACCGATATTTGCCTGCCCGATGCGCTCGAACCGGTCGATATCCAGAAAATCATTGCCGTCGCGGGACAAGGCGGAGAGCAACTCGCCCGGCTGCTGCCGGAACTGATCGCCGATCTATGAGTTCGGTCCATATCCTCGTCGGTGAACTCAATCGTAGTTTCGGTTGTCCTGACCGGTGACCGTCGTTCCGGATACGAAAGACCCCGCATGTCCGATCTGCTTTCGATCACGCGCTGCACGCTCGCCGAACTCGATGAGGCGTCCGAACTGTTCGATGAGTACCGCTCGTTTTACGGTCAATCGCCTGATCGGAACGGCTGCCGCCGATTTCTGCGCGATCGAATTGAGCGACAGGAGTCTGTCATTTTACTGGCTCGACACGAGACCCGGGCAGTCGGCTTCGTACAACTCTACCCCTCGTTCTCCTCGATCGCGATGAACCAGATCTGGATCCTCAACGATCTGTTCGTCCTCGAATCGGAACGACAGCGGGGTGTCGGTACGGCGCTGCTGACTGCTGCCGAACAGTTTGCCCGCGAATCGAACGCGATTCGACTGACGCTCGCCACCGGGGTCGAAAACGTGTCCGCACAATCTCTCTACGAGAAACTCGGCTGGCTGCGCGACAATGCTTATTTCCACTATCTGAAACCGCTCGAACAATCCCCGCCGGAGAATCCCGAGGATGTATAACCCCGCCAGTTTCGTTCAACACGATCTCCCGACGCTGCACTCCTTCATTGCTCACCACAGTTTTGCCACACTGATCTCGCAGTCTGCCGACGGACCTGGCGTCAGCCATCTTCCGCTCTTGCTGGACTGCGCACGGAATTGTCTGCTGGGTCACGTCGCGCGAGCCAATCCACATTGGCAATCCCTCGACGGCCAACCGGTGCTGGCGATCTTTCACGGTCCGCACGCTTACGTTTCTCCTGCCTGGTACGAAGTACCGAATACCGTACCGACCTGGAACTATGCCGTGGTCCATGTACGCGGTCTCTGTCGAATTATCCAAGAGGAGGAGGGGGAACGAGCGCGCGAAATACTTGAGCGGACAGTGCAGACGTTTGAAGCAGGCAGGCCGAATCCGTGGTCGATCGATGACGTCGAATCAGGTTTTCTCGACAAGCTCATTTCCTCGATTGTCGCGTTTACGATCGCGATCGAAGAGATCGAGGGGAAATGGAAGCTGAACCAGAATCACGACGAACCGCGCAGACGGCGCGTCATCGCCCAGCTCAACCTGAAATCGGATGACAACTCGCGAGGGATCGCCCGGCTGATGTCAGACACGCTCGAATCTTGAATCAATTTCTTATCGACTTGCGCAGCCCGGCGTGTTATTTCTGGAACCGGTGACTTCACGCAACGAGACGAGGGTGCGAAACATGTGTTCGAGAAACGGGAATCCGGTTTCGAGTCTCGTAGCGTTGCTGCTCTGCTTTGTCGCGACCTGTTCCGATGCGGGCCTGCGATTCGACGGGAAGCAAAGCGAAGTGACGATTCCACGCCTGCAATACCTGGGGAAAGACCCGCTCACGATCGAGTTTATTTTGACCCCCGAAGCGGGGAACAAGTACACCCGACTGATCAGTAACGAATACTATAAAAATTCGTA
>DATKCB010000690.1:0-7725 GCA_035513495.1 Planctomycetaceae bacterium
GTCGGACAGCACAAAGGCCGCAACCTCAAAGAGCGGGAAGAATGTTATTACGGCTGCGCCCACCCCGAAGGGTATCGCAAAGCGATCACCAAGATGGAGATGGCGGCCCGGTTCGGCCTTCCAATCATCTGCCTCATCGATACACCGGGAGCCTATCCCGGGATCGGTGCCGAAGAGCGGGGCCAAGCCTACAATATCGCCTACAATCTGCGCGAGATGTCCACGTATAACACTCCCATCGTCTGCGTCGTGATCGGCGAAGGAGGTTCGGGAGGCGCGCTGGGGATCGGGATCGGCGATCATATCGCCGTGCTGGAATATTCCTACTATTCGGTGATCAGTCCCGAAGGGTGTGCGGGGATCCTGTGGAAATCGATGGCCCACAAGGACAAGGCGGCCCACGCCCTGAAGTTCACCAGCCGGGATCTGTTGAAGCTGGGCGTGATCGACGAAATCGTCCCCGAACCGCTCGGCGGAGCGCATCGCGATCATCGCCAGATGGCCACCCTGCTCAAAGGATCGCTCGTGCAGGCGCTGAAGGATCTGCTGGCGATTCCCAAGGATCAGCTCATCGATCGCCGCTACGCGAAATTCCGCAACTACGGAGTCTTCGACGAACTTTCACTCAATGCCGAATAAGCGTTGGTCACAGTAAACTCTTGACCGCTTCGGAGAGCCGCCGCATCCCCTCAGTAATTTTCTCCGCAGGCAGCACTCCGAAACTGAGCCGCATGTGGTTTTGCTCGGCGTGCTCGGGTGCGTAACTCAGTTCACCGGGAACGTACATCACTCCATGCTGCTTGACCGCTTCCTCGAACAATCGGCTCGCAAAGCCGGTCGCGATTTGCTCCGGTAGCGACATCCAGACGTACAAGCCTCCGTGGGGATGTTCCCAGCGGACGCCCTTCAGACCGGAAAAATATTTCTCGGCAGCAGCCAGCATCGCGTCCCGTTTGGTTCGATACGATTCTTTCACGCGCTCGACGTGCGAAGAGTATTCGTTCCCCTGGAGAATTGTCGCGATCAGACGCTGGTTCAGATGCGCCGATCCGAAATCCTCGTTTCCCTTTCGATCGTTGAGCGGTTTCGCCAGCACCTCGGGAACGATTCCGAAGCCCACACGAACGCCGGGGGCATAACTCTTCGAAAAGGTCTGCGTGTAGATCACCGTTTCGCGCTCGTCGTCGAAACTCCAGAGGGAGGGAAATACCTCTCCGTCGTATTGCAGTTCGCGGTAGGCGGCATCTTCGAGGATGAATATCCGCTGCGATTTCGACCACTTCTCTGCGATCTCGACCATGCGGGAACGTCGCTCGGTGGAAAGGCTGATTCCGCTGGGGTTGTCGTAGTAGCTGACGAGATAGATCAGCTTGACCCGCTCGAGTTCGCCATTGGCTTCCAGTTCGGCGAGCTTCCGTTCGAGCGCGTCGGGACACATTCCGTCGGAATCGGTTGCGACGGGGATCGCCCGCGCGCCGACTCCCTGCAAGGCTCCCAGAAACACAAAATACGTCGGTGCGGCGACCAGGCAGATGTCGCCTGGATCGAACAAGAGTTCGCATGTCAGCGAGAGCAACTGCTGCGATCCGGTCGTCAGAAAGAAGTCGTCGCGAGTAATATTCAGGTCATCCGGCGAGCGTCCTTCCAGCCGCGAGAAAAACGGGACGAGGGCCTGACGCAGCGTCTCGGAGCCTTGCGTCGTTCCGTACTGCAATGCTTCGCGCGCACGGGTGTCGTCCGCCAGCAATTGCTGGAATGCGTGCCGGGTTTCTTCGACGGGCAGCGTGGAAGGATCGACGAGTCCCGCCGCCAGCGAAAGAACCCCCGGATTTTCGACACCTTGCTGCATCAGAAAACTGATTGCACCCCGGGAGGCCCAATCGGCACGGGATGAAAATCTGGCGGAAACGGTGTCGATCTTCATAAAATAGTTCTGGCAAGGGGTGAAACGATCTGATCACAATCGTCGCACCTCTCGCCGGAAGCGTCAAGCAGGAGGCGCGGTTTTACCCCGCAGACACTCCTTCTCGAAACAAGTTCGAATCTTCCTTGCAGAATCTGCCGTCACAACCGCTTTATCTGGAAGAATTCGTAAAGGTTCTCATTCTCTTGACCTTTCGGACGTTGCATTCACACCCTCCAAACGGTCACGATGAAGGGTTAAAAGCAGCAGACCTCATTCGGATGTTGTCACCTCGTTTCGCCCTCGACCTTCCTATTGAACCATGCCCCCCGCCGATTCCGACAAGCCGTCACGTCTCGACCTGAAGCGCCTTGCGCTGCGGGGCGGGATCGTGCTGCTTCTGGTCCTGCTGGGAACATGTCTGGTCTCGGTGGACGAAACCGAGTTCGTGATCGTCGAACGGCTGGGGACGATTTCCGCCGTCTACGATACGCCCGAATCGCGGGGACTCCAGTTCAAACTCCCCTGGCCGCTGGAAACGGTTCGGCGATTCGATCGGAGAGTTCAATTGTTCGATCCTCCCGGACGCGAAGTCTTCACGCGGGACAAGAAAAATATCAGCGTCAACGCGTATCTCACCTGGCAGATTGCCGAATGGGACGGGACTGGTGAATCCTTCTCCGACCATCCCGTCGTCCGGTTCTATCGCGGACTGGGGAGCAAGGAGATTGCCGAAGCCCGACTGGAAACCCGACTTCGCTCGGTCCTCACCACGGTCGTCGGACAGGTCGATCTGGATGATCTGCTCGAAGTGGAAGCACCCGAATCGGGCCCGCGTTTACCCGACGGAGGATTGCTGGCGAAACTCTCGACCGACATTGCGAAGTCGATCCGGCAGCGCGGCGACGAAACCGTTCCCCTGACCGAACAACTGGGGATCGAAGTCATTGACGCGCGCGTCCGGCGACTCAATTTTCCGGAAGGAAATCTTCAGTCCGTCTACGACCGGATGAAAAGCGAACGCCGGAAAATCGCCGAACGATACCGGTCAGCGGGGCAAGCCGACAGCCAGATGATCCGCAGCCGGGCCGACCGCCTGTATGCCGAACTCGTCGCGCGGGCGGAAGCGGACGCCGAGCGGATTCGAGGACGGGCGGACGCCGAAGCGCTTCAAACGCTCAACGAAGCCCACGCGCTCGATCCGGAATTTTACCGGACGGTCCGCACGCTCGATGCCTATCGGAAGTTCATCAATGAGAAAACGACCCTCGTGCTCTCCTCGTCGAGCCGCTTGCTCGAACTGCTGACGAAGGGTGTCCCGGAGATTCCGCCAGGTCCTCCAGGCAATTCGCACGCTCCGATCGTCGCACCGAAGCCGGGAGCAAAATCTCCCGAGCAATCCCCCGCGGAAGGAGAGCCACAGTGAAACGAAAGTGGCCGTTGCTCCTCGTTCCGCTGGCGATCTGGCTGGTGACCGGTTTTTATGTCGTTCGGGGAAACGAACGGGGAATCGTCCTCCGCTTCGGTCGCATGGTCGTCAGGGAAGAGGGTGTACCGATTTTTCAGGAAAGCGGCTGGCACTACAATCTTCCCTGGCCGTGGGGCGAGGTCGAGCGGGTGAACCTCAACGCTGTGCGGACCCTCACGATCGGGATTCCCGAACCGACCGATGTCGATCCGGGAGACTTTCTGAAAGGGTCCAACTCCGAGTTCTCGGCGTATCTGACCGGCGATAAAAATATTCTGAATCTGCAGATCGTCGTGCAGTATCGCATCTCGGAACGCTCCGTCGACCGGTGGTTGTATGCCGTCGAGGACCCCGGATCGATTCTCAAGAATCTGGCCGAGTCGGTCGCGACCGATCTGGTTTCCCAGTCGGGTGTCGATTTCGTGCATCCGCTCGGACTGGCCGAATTGCGGAACCAGATGACCGTCCGCTTGAGAAATGAAGCGGATCAGCTCGGTCTCGGAGTCGAGATCGACGAGGCGGGGATCAATGCAGTTTACCCTCCGCTGCGTGTGAAAGCGTATTTCGTAGACGTCGCGAACGCGCGGACCGATCAGCAGAAATACGTCAACGCCGCGCTCGCCTACGAGCAGCAGCGTTCGCAAGAAGCGCGGTCGGAAGACCGCCGAATCCGGGACCGGGCCGAAACCGAAGCCAGTCAGCTCGTCCAGGAATCGAAAGCCGCTGCGGAATCCTTTCGGCGACTGATCGCCGAGTTGGAATACCGGGGAGCGCAGGGAACTCCGGAGTACCGTCAAGCCCGGGCGATGGCGCTGCAGCAGTATTATCTCTCGACGATCGAAAGGCTGATGGCTCAGGTCAAAGAGAAACTGATCATCGACGCGAAACGCCCCGCCGACGTGACGATCTTCGGAACAGTCGACGAGTAACGCTCACAATTCGGGATCGTCGTACTCTTCATCGGAGAGCGTCTCGTCGATTTTTTCCAGCGGATTGGCGAGGGATTCCGACTTGCGGAACACGGCGACGATGTCCTCCACGGGAACGACGAACAGGACATTATGCGATTCGAGATCGACGGGAATCGCGTGCTTGGGGTGAAACAGCACTTTGTCGTATTTACGAATCGGAAAATCCTCATCGCGGCTGATCTGCGCGCTGATCTCGACGATTCGGCCGGTGATCGTCGGGATCTCGGCATCGTCGGGCAAGACGATCCCTCCCCGCGTCGTTTGACGGCTCTCGTCCTTGCGGATCAGAATCCTCATTCCCAGCGGTTCGACATACTCACTCATGAAATGTTTCTCGATCTGAGGGCTGGACATGATTGTGTACTTTCAAAAGCTCTACGTTGGGACGTTCAAAGGTATTATAGCGCATCCCGGTTTCTCGAATAGTGACGCGTGGTTCGGGGAACGGCAGTCAAGGGCAAACCGCCGCGAGAGCCTCGACAACTGCCGATGTTCCAAGTTGTTTGGGGACTAAATGATCGACTCCGTGCTGTCCGGCATCCAGAGTGGACAGTTCGTGAACGGTGTTTCGCAATCCGAGAATCAGACAGTCCGGATCCCGCCGCCGATAGACCTCCAGTTGCGCCCTGCGATCGTCGTTCCACGGGTCGAGATCCCACATCACGGCTGACGGTTTCTGTTCGAGCGGAACGACGCACGCTCCCAACTGATCGAGCAGGTCCCGCAACCACGCGCGTACATCCCGGTCTGAAGTGAACACGCCCGCACGCAGCCCGGTCAGCGAAATCCCGGCAGGAAGTTCCGCATCGCGCAGAAATGTTTCGTCGAGCGAAGCGGTCAGCGGTGGAGCCGTTTTCCGACCGCTCAGAACCGAAAGTTCCTGTCGCAAGCGCATCGCAAATCGTTCCGGTGGAATGCAGCAAATGGTCGGCAACCACGACAGATGCCGAAATGCCGAGCGCGACCATCCGTCGTTGACGACGATCCACCGCGCCAACGGCAGCGCGTTCCATAAATCGGCGAACTCCTGTTCCGACCACGCATAGGAATGTCCCGAAGCGAGCAGGACCAGTTCGGGAATCCAGCGTTCCTGAACGGTCCAGTTCAGCGCCGAGTCCAGCTGTGAATGATGGCGGATTTCGGAATTGCGCAACTCCAGTTGCTGTTTCAATTGCTGTTCCATCGCAACCCGATCGTGATCGACCGCAGCGAGGATCAGAACTCGAAACTTTGAAGTTATTTTCGACATCAATCGCACCGCATTCGCCAGATGATTTCTCGTCCTCTCTCGCGAACTGTAACCGAGGACCGGCTGATCCATCAAGCCGAGTCTGGCGGCTGACAGCCCGCGATCGTCCAGTGCCGATCGCTGGTTTGCTTGACCCAACCTGAAGGAAGCTGCAGTTCAGTGAGCAGATTCCGCACTTCGTCCACCGTCAATGCGGCGAGCAGTGACTGGCGAAACATCTGCTGCGAATGGGGATTTTCTTCACCCGCGTATTGCTGAACGAATCCTTCGACGGCTTCCGCCGATGCGGGACGGAGCAGATCCCGGACGAACAGTAGTCCTCCCGGCGCGAGCACGCGGGCCGTTTCCCGCAGACATTCGATCGGTTCGGGAATGTGGTGAATGATACTGTTCGAGATCACCGCATCGAACTGACCGTCGGCAAAGGGGAGCTGCTTGGAATCGCACAACCGAAGACTGATCCGATCCGACAACCCCGCACGGGTGACATTTCGCTCGGCGAGAGTGAGCATCTCCCGAGCGAGATCGATCGCCGTGATCGACCCCGTCGGTACCTGGCGGCAGTATTCGAGCGGGATCAGCGCGGTTCCGGTCCCCACATCCAACAGGTTTCGTGGTGTTCCGCCCGGCTGAACTTGTTGACAAAACTCCAGGAAATCCCTCACAAAGGCCCGGTTGACCTCCGAGTGATCCATCTCGTTGTAATCCCGAGCCTCCTCGGGAGTATCCATCAATTCGGGTTCAAGTGTTCTTGGAATCACGCGAGATCGTTCCTCGACTGAAGAGCAGGAGTATCAAAAAAAATTCGGAAATCCACCTCTGGGGGATCCAGATTTCCGTGCAATGACTACAATACGCGGACCCGTCAAACGGGGATCGGACAGGTAGAGAAGTATCATTCACCGCGAAATCAACGGTTAGAGACAACCATGCAGAAAGTTTATCTCACCGGCCTGGGAGCCGCGACACCTCTCGGACTCGGTTGTGAATTATTATGGGACGGTTTGATGTCGGGCCGGAGCGGGATCGCTCCGCTGAAGCGCATCGAGACCTCCGATCTGCAGGTCAAGATCGGCGGGGAAGTTCCCGACATCGACCTGGTCCAGCTTCAAGAGGATTTGGGAGAATCGGTCGAACTCAAACGCACCGACCGGGCGACGCAGTTCGCACTCGTCGCCGCGCGCGAAGCCCTGGCCGATGCGGGATTGCCATTGTCGGGACTGGGCGAACGCTACGCGACCATCCTCGGTTCCGGCCTGAGTGGGATGGAAACGCTCCAGGAACAGACCGAGCGATTGCTCGACCGCGGGCCGCGCCGCGTCAGCGTCTTTACCATCCCGATGCTGATGCCCAACGCCGCACCGGCCAACATCTCCCTGATGTCCGGCGCGCGCGGACCGTGCTACACGGTCAGTACCGCCTGCGCTTCTTCGGGCAACGCGATGATCGACGCCTATGAGATGATCCGCCGGGGCGAAGTCGACGCCGCGATCACGGGCGGAACGGAAGCCTCGCTCACCCGCCTTGCGGTCTCGTCGTTCTGCAATATGAAAGCGATGAACACCGATTCGAACGACGAACCGACGAAATCGATCCGGCCCTTCGACCTGAACCGGCACGGATTCATCATGTCCGAAGGCGCGGGAGTTCTGATCTTTGAGTCTGAAGAACATCTCGCAAAGCGGGGCGGTACCCCCTATGCCGAGTTGATCGGGTACGGATCGACGGCCGACAGCTTTCACCTCGTCCAACCCGATCCCGAGGCGCGACAGGCCACCCGGGCAATTCAATCCGCACTCGACTCTGCGGGGTTGACGGCCGAACAAATCGCGAGTGCGACCTACGTCAACGCGCATGGAACGGGAACTGGCCTCAATGACGCGATGGAAACCGTCGCGCTCAAAAAAGTTTTCGGGGAACACGCATCGAAATTGCAGGTCAGCTCGACCAAGAGTATGACCGGCCACGTGATCGGAGCCTCGTGCGCGATCGAAATGCTGGCCTGCGTCCTCGCATTGAGATATGGGAAACTTCCCCCGACGATCAACTACGACACGCCCGATCCCGAATGCGATCTCGATTACATCCCCAATCACGCGCGCGAAGCCAATGTTGAGTATGCGCTCAACAACAG
>DATKCB010000691.1:0-5180 GCA_035513495.1 Planctomycetaceae bacterium
ACAAATTGACTTTTACTGCGTTGCGGTTGAGATCGAGGACATCGCTGATTTCCGCCACGCTCAACCCTTCGACGGAGGAGAGGTGCATGACTTCCCGCTGCCGGGGCGGCAGCGATTCGATGATTGTTAAAACCTTTTGAAATTCTTCATTCAAATCCGTGTCTGCTTCGGGAGAGTCCGCTTTGATATCGACGATCTGTTCGACTCTGTGTTCCATCGGGGGTTGCCGGCTTCCGCGGCGGAGTTCGTCGTTCCATAAATTATGGGCAATCCGAAACAGCCAGACGCGAACGGCCCGGTTGTCGCGGAGTTGTTGTCGGTTTTTCCAGGCGCGCAAAAACGTTTCCTGTGTGAGGTCTTCGGCCCGGTGCGGGTCTTGGGTCAGTCTCAGAACGAACCGGTAGACGCTGGGAAGGTGCGGCTCGATATGCTCCCAGACCGGCATTCCAGACTCCGCTTCACTTCGGTTTGTCTTCGGATGTTCACATCAATAGACGGACTCAACCGTCGTCGGTTAAACAATATCCGTTTTTTTTCAGAAAATCTCTCAATCCTCGAAACGGCCCGGCAATCGATCTCGCGCCCGAACCTGCGTTCCGCCGAAATATCGTGGAAAACCTTTCGCGAGGCGGATAGGTTGGGGGTTTGCGAATTGGGTTTCCGGGAGAATTTCATGCGTTCCGCTCTTTGTCTGTGTCTCGTTGTCATCAGTTGTCTCGCCGGTTACGGCCAGCACGATCTGTTTGCCCAATCGCCTCCCAACATCATTCTGATCATGGGGGACGACATGGGGTATTCCGACATCGGTTGTTACGGAGGCGAAATCGATACGCCGAACCTCAATGCCCTGGCCGCGAACGGGCTGCGATTTTCGCAGTTCTACAACACCGCCCGCTGCTGCCCCACGCGGGCCTGTCTCTTGACGGGGGTTTATCCGCATCAGGCGGGGGTCGGGCACATGATGAACGATCGCGGACACGACGGTTACCGGGGCGATCTCAACCAACAGACGGTGACCATCGCCGAGGTGCTGGGAGCTTCGGGATATTCCACCTACATGTCGGGCAAGTGGCACGTGACGAAACACACCGCCAACGACGGACCCAAGTTCAACTGGCCGCAGCAGCGCGGGTTTGACAAGTTTTATGGCACGATTCATGGAGCGGGGAGCTTTTACGACCCGAACAGTCTCACTCGCGGAAACGAATGGATCTCTCCGTACAACGATCCGAAGTACAAACCGGAACAGTATTACTATACCGACGCAATCAGCGATAACGCCGTGATGTTCATCGAGGAACATTTTCAGACGCAGCAGGACAAACCGTTCTTCATGTATGTCCCGTACACCGCCGCGCACTGGCCGATGCACGCGCTCGAACGCGACATCGCAAAGTACAAGGGCAAGTACGACGCCGGTTACGGAGCCATCCGTCAAGCTCGTTACGAACGCCTGCAGCAGATGGGACTGATCAAACCGGAATGGAAACTCTCCGCACAGGCCGAGGATTGGGACAAGATCGAACATCGCGAGTGGGAGATCCGCTGCATGGAAGTCTACGCAGCAATGATCGACAACATGGATCAGGGGATCGGACGGATCGTCGACTCGCTCAAACAACACAAGCAGCTCGACAATACTCTGATTCTGTACTTTCAGGACAACGGCGGCTGTGCTGAAGGCCTGGGTCGTAACCCCGGCAAGGATTACCAGGTGCGACCGGACAAACCTCCGTTCGAGCCGATGAAGCCGGGCGACTTTCAGACCGACATGATTCCGAAACAAACCCGAGATGGATTCCCCACGATTCAAGGCCCCGGTGCGATGCCCGGTCCGGATGGAACGTACATCGCCTACGGCCGCGGCTGGGCGAATGTCTCGAATACTCCGTTCCGGGAATATAAGCACTGGGTTCACGAAGGGGGAATCTCGACGCCGCTGATCGCGCACTGGCCTGCCAAAATCAAACGTAAGGGTGAGTTTGAGGCGACTCCGAGTCATCTGATCGATCTGATGGCGACCTGCGTGGACATCGCGGCAGCGGACTATCCCACGACATTCAAGGATCAGACGATCACCCCGCTGGAAGGGAAGAGTCTGCTTCCTGCGTTTGCGGGACAACCGATCGAGCGGGAGGCGATTTACTGGGAACACGAAGGGAACCGTGCGATTCGCGTCCGCGACTGGAAGCTGGTCGCGAAGGGAGCGAACGGAAAATGGGAATTGTACAACCTCGCGGTCGATCGGACCGAGCAGCACGATCTGGCCGAAGCTCACCCCAAAACCGCCGCCGAACTCGCCGCGATGTGGCAAGCCTGGGCCGAACGGGCGATGGTACTCCCGCTCGATCCGCAAGCGGTCGCGAAGTTTCTGAAGAATAAAAAACGGTTTGTACTTAATCATGGCGACGACCTCCCGCGTGAGAAAGCTCCGTTCGTCGAAAAACGGCCGTTCGAGTTTTCCTGCCGACTGACACTGACCGGAAAGAACGGCACGATCGCCGCACAAGGCGGAACCTCCGACGGCTGGGCGCTGTATCTGAAAGACGGAACGCTCCATTTTTCGACTCGGCATGGAGGAAAACTGAGTACGGTCAGCACGAAAATTCCGCTCGACATTTCGAAAGCAAGTATCGCGGCCTCGCTCGACCTGGACGGACTCGTCGTCCTGTCGGTCGACAACAAGGAAGTCGCGACAGGAACAGTTCCGGGCCCGCTCGCCAACATGCCGGTCGATGGATTGCAGATCGGCTCCGACCAGCAGGGAGCAGTCGGCGAGTACCCGTCTCCGTTCGAACTCGAAGGAACAGTCGAACATGCAGTCGTCAAGATCGGCGAATAACTCGATTACGTTTGATTCATTAAAGCCCAACGGCGCAAGCCGTGGGGGGAATGGCTCTCCACATTCAAATTCAATCTCGATTGCAAAGGTGCGAACGATATGAATCTCCGATTTAGTCTGTTTTCCGCGCTATGTTTGATATCGACTTCCGCCTTCGCATTTCAATCTGGAGGAGAGTCCGAACTCGAGTACATGCTCCTTGGTGAGGAATCCTCCGGATCACAAGTCGTCCTTACCGCTTCGAGAGAATTCCTCCAGCGTGAAACTTCACAACGTCAGATTCTGATTATCACTGAGACTAATAAAGTAGAGAATGATGAAACAGATTTTCCCATGTATTACATGACGGATCTTCTTGTCAATTACTATTCCTCCTCACCACCGCGAGACGATTCCAGGTTGCCTTTGCAATTCGGCCAGATCGGGGCCTTCTGGAAAATCAATCAGAAACCCTGGCCGCCACAATCCAAAACTCCTTACTACAGTTCAGACAATGTCCCTGAGAAGCATCTCTGGCGCTCACTCGGATGGATCGCACCTGATCTGATTATGGTTTGGACGAGAGGAGAGAAGTATTCGATCGGGATCCCCGAAGGACTCCCCAAGTCATTGCTTGAGACCATTAAGAAGGCTGAGATCCCCACGCATACTCTCCCGAAAACAAATCTCGCCTCGGCCGTTACGAATGCAGATCCTGCTCCTGCCGGGACAGGGACGATTCCAGCCGTTGAAGTCGTGATACCCTTCAAGCGTGGTGTCGGAGATTACGGAGAGATAAATTTGGAGATCGTGCTCGATCAAATTCGACTCCTGAAACTCCTCCACGAAGCCAACCTCCCCGAAATCTCCCCCGCCCATCAGGAACTCCTGAACCGCCGCAAACGATCCCCGCTCGAAATTGCCCGGCAGCTCGATGCTGTCTATGGACACGAATTGAAAACGGTGATGTATCAGCCGGCGCTCTCGCTCGTGGGGCGGCTCAATCTGGATGATCTGCTCGGCGAAACGTCCCGGCACGCTGATGTCGAGCGGATCGTGGCCGACTACGCTGCCGGAACGAAACCCGCGCTGGGAGATCGTCCCAACGGTTCGGTCACTTCGGGACATCTGATCTTCTCCGAACTCGCCCGCCGCGCGGACAAACAAAAATATCTGCCGCTCGTCGTCAAAGCCGCCGAGCAGGGATTCGCGGACGACGGTACACTGCTCGAAGCGATGCCCGCGCACAGCGAGATGAGCGATTCGGTCTTCATGGGTGCGCCGATCCTTGCCGCCGCCGGGCGTCTCACGGGGGACGAAAAGTATTACGAGATGTGCCTCAAGCACGTCCGTTTCATGCAGCAGCATTGTCTCCGCGAGGACGGCATCTATCGGCACTCTCCGCTCGACGAAGCGGCGTGGGGACGTGGAAACGGTTTCCCCGCACTCGGTCTCGCGTGGACACTCTCGGAAATCCCCGCCGAACATCCCGTCCACAAGGAACTGGTAATCGACCTTCGCAATCATCTGAAAGCGCTCGTGAAACATCAGGACCCGACCGGCATGTGGCGTCAGGTGATCGACGAACCCGGCAGTTATCGCGAGATGACCGCCACCTGCATGATCACGTTCGCGATACTCCGCGGACTCCGCGAAGGCTGGCTCGACGAACGCGATTTCCTCCCGGCTGTGCAAGCGGCGTGGCCCGCGATTCAGGACAGGATTTCCCCGCAGGGCGAACTGATCGACGTCTGCACGGGGACCGGCAAACAGAAATCGCTGCAAGCCTACTTCGACCGCCCGGCGATTCTCGGCCGGGACGAGCGGGGCGGTGCGATGGCGTTTCTGGTGGTGACCGAGTATGCGAAGTGGTCTCAAGAGTGAGTCTGCCTGCGCTGCGAACGCGGAAAAGTTTTGCCTCCCGCGCTAGTTTTCCGCGAATCCGACGTGAGTGGGAAAAGTAGGAAATGTTCGAAAAGTAGGAAGAGTTGAGCTGTTCACATCTCTTCGACTTTTCCCCGAGGTGTTGCGCGGAGCCGGCTCGCGGCATCGCTAACTACCGTTCAATTGTCAAAGAGCAGTGAGTTGCCTGTTTCACAACTCGGGTCGATTTTTTGACGTAAGTCCAATAAGTTTCGAACTTGAGCTTTTTGGAGGATGTCAAGTTGTCAAGTTGTCAAGTTCGGACGAAACCCGAGAGATTTGGACGGTTTTAAGGTAGTTCGGGAAATATTCTGGAATTCTGCTTGTTTCATCTTCGGATGTTGCGCGGGGAGGAGGGGAGAGGCTTCAGCTTTCGGCTGACAGTATTCCGTTTTCTGAGTGGCTGCTGTTTGAACCTTGAACATTGCACCTTGAA